>JAKFYP010000060.1 GCA_021730835.1 Alphaproteobacteria bacterium | reverse complement strand
CTATCATGATGAGATTGGAACACCCCGCGCAGTGAGGATGGAGATGCCCGATTCAAATACTTTATTACAGGCCCGCGAGAAACTGGTGCAGATGGTTTCTCAGTCATCTGCTTTCAAAGCGATGATAGGGAATATTGCGCAGCGGGAATCAATGGAACCCGCCGAGGTTAGCGAGCAGCTTCGTAGCACGGTTGCTGCCACAATAAGGCAGGTTGAAAATATAGCCGGACTCACGACTCCTACCCTGAACGATGAACAGATCAGCGGCATTTTTCAGCGGATGGAGGCGATGGCGCAGGTTGCGCCGCGCTATCTGGGCACGAAAGACCAAACCCTAACCATTAAGCATCTGACGGAAGCCGCTATCTGGCAGGGTATGAATGAAACGGGGGTTCATATCCCCAATGCAACGGAGATGACTATTCCCCATCATGTGAATCAGGCGCTTGGGGACGCCGCAGCGTCTTCAGGAAAAGCAATCAATGATAACGAGCTATGGCGTCAGGTTGGCGAGGCGATGCAGGGAGGCGTCGCAGAAAGAGCAGTTAGCTCTGAAGTAACTGTCCCTAATCCAGCTACCGCTAAAGCTGAACCCACTAACGTTGCAACCGAGAATGCGGTGGCAAAAGCAGCGACGCCGATTACAGAGGTTACTTTCTACCTGACACCCGACCAGCAGCGCAATGCAGTTACTAATGCGGCCAGAGAATACGTCCTTGAGAACGAAAAGCTTGCACACTTACTGACCGAGGACAAAGCACACACCTTCACGCCCGCAGTCAGGAAATATTTTGAAAAAGCAAGTGGCCGCCTGTTTACTACGGTAATTGAGGGCCGTGGCATCACGGAGGAGCATCTTCAAGCCATTGCTGAACATCTGACGAGTGCGTTAAAGGATGATCAGTTCCGTTCCCTGCTCGACTCTCAAGAAGGTTTAAGCACAGCACTGGATCAGGTGTTCGGCGGAATCCCGCAAATCCTTGCCATACCGGCAGAGCAACTGATCGTTCGGCAAGCGAACAACGATCTTGCAGAAGTATTGACTCGGCCTGAAGAAGAAGCAGGTGATCATATCACCCGGATGATTGACGCCAATGAGGCGGAAAGAGCGGCCAGCCTTCCGCTGACATCCGACGTGGGAATTGCGCGGGATGCGGAGACAATGATCACCGGGCCGGTGAATATCGCCAATGCGATTGTGGAGAGGATAAAATTACAACCGGAAATAGCCGAACTTGAAAAAACCCACCCGAAAGCATTTCAGACTGTCATGCAAGAGTCGGTCGAGCAATTCCGCAAAAATTTTGCCAAACTGGGCGAAGGCTTCGCACTTTCCGAAACATTGGCGAGTGAGGTAGCCCAAAAGCTTGCTAAAGCCGCTGAAGTCATGATTGGTGCAATTGCTAACATCGGTATGACAGATGCAGATACCATCCCTGTTATAGGGCACATCAAAAACGTGAATAATCTGTTGCTTGAGAAAGCTGGCCTGACAGACGCGCAGCGGGCTGTGATAACGGCGGATAATGCCTCACTTAATGACCTTCTGAGCAGGATAACCAGTCCGGATGTGCGCACAGAAGTCGAAACAGTGCGCGCAAAAACCGAACCTGTCGCCACAAGCGAAGCAACGGTTGTAGAATCAGCAGAAACTCCTGCTTCGCCAATCAGTCCAGAGTCCTCACCTGCGGTTGAAGACGAAACAGCGAAAGCTTCGGCTGAAAGCGCGAAAAAAAGCGGTGTCACTGGCAGTGAGGAAATTCGTGTAGAGAGCGGCGGCACTCCGGCTAAAGGCACAGAAGGAGACGGCGGAAGCAAAGGCGGCGGTTCACCGCCCCTCAACGAAGCCGGGAAAAAAGCCGGAGAAGCCGGGGAAAAAGTCGGAGATGCCGCGAAAGAAGCCGATCAAGCCGGGAAAGAAGCCGAGAAGCTCAACGCGGGCTGGAAGAAAATACTCTACAATGAAGAAGGCAAGGTGCATTCCGGCAAGGCGCTGGCGCTGGCCGCCGGAGCAGCGCTGACCGGATATGCCGCCTACAAAGCCTTCCATCACGGGGAAAAACCCGAGTCCCGCGTCGCCGGTGACGGGGCCGAGCAGCAAAAAATGCTGGCGCCGGGCGGGCCGAAACAGGGCGCGGCCAGCGAGATGTCCGTGGAAGATCGGATGGCGCTGGCGGAGCTGATCAATGACCCCGCGCAGCTTCAGGCAATGGAGGCGCAACAGCGCCAGTGGGCTGATTCACTCAATCAGCAGCAAAATGCTGGCATTTCGTCGCAATTGAGCTAAGATGGCGCGTCTTCACCGAAGAGCCGCCTGAGACCCATGACCGCATTGTTTTCCCTGCCGACGCGCCAGCGCGCTGCCGATAAAAAAACCCTCTATACCAACGTCCGCCTGCTTGATCCGGAATCGGGGCTGGATCAGGCGGGCGGCGAGGTATTGGTGATCGGCAACCGGGTCGCCGATTTCGGGGCGAACCTGTTTGACGCCGATGTCCCGCCGGGCACGGAAATCATTGATTGCGGCGGGCATCTGCTGACGCCGGGCCTGCTCGATATTCAGGTGCATTTCCGCGAGCCGGGGCAGGAATATAAGGAAACCATCGCCACGGGCAGCATGTCGGCGGCGGCGGGCGGCGTTACCACCGTTGCCTGCATGCCCAATACCCGTCCGCCGGTTGACAACGTGGCACTGCTCGATTTCGTGCATAAGCGCGCCGCCGAAACGGCTTACGTCAACGTGCGCTCCTATGCCTGCATCACCAAAGCCATGCAGGGCAAGGAACTGACCGAGATGGGGTTGCTGGTGGAGAGCGGCGCGGTCGGCTTCACCGATGACGGATTGCCGGTGATGAATGCCGGGGTGATGCGCCATGCGCTGGCCTATGCGCGGGAGCTTGGCGTGCCGGTCGCCCAGCATGCCGAAGACCTCCACCTCTCGGCGGGCGGCTGCATGAACGAGGGGCCGGTGGCGACGCGCCTTGGCCTGAAGGGCATTCCCAACGCCGCCGAAGCCGCGATGGTCGAGCGTGATATTTTGCTGGCCGAGTTGACCGGCGGGCAATACCATGTGCTGCACATCTCTACCGCCGAAGCCATTGACGCGGTGCGCCGCGCCAAAAAACGCGGGCTGAGAGTGACCTGCGAGGCCGCACCGCATCACTTTATGCTGACCGATGAGGCGCTGCTCGAATACCGTACTTTCAGCAAAATGAATCCCCCATTGCGTTCGGCCAGAGATCGTGACGCCGTGATCCGGGGGCTTCAGGACGGCACGATTGACGCCATCGCTACCGATCATGCGCCGCATGACACCGAGAGCAAGCGCGTGCCGGTTGCTTCCGCCGCCTTCGGGATCGTCGGGCTGGAGACGGTGTTGCCCCTCTCTCTGGCGCTTTATCACGACGGGCATATGTCGCTGCGCGATGTGCTGGCGGCGCTGACGTATAAGCCTGCGGATATTATCCATGTCGAGGCGGGGCGTATCAAAAAAGGCGCGCCCGCCGATTTCACCATCATTGATCCCGACCTGAAATGGACGATCCGCAATGACGATCTCTCCAGCAAATCGAAAAACTCGCCCTTTGAGGGCCGCGAGGTCAAAGGCCGCGCCGTGCGCACCGTCGTCGGCGGTGAGACGGTTTATATGCTGGAGGAAAAAAAGCGCAGGAAGGCAGCGTGAACACGCCTGAAACTATTCCAGTATTGCCAAGGCCCGCCTTACCGTCACAATCGGGATGTTTTCTATCGCATCCAGTACCAGTAACCCGCTCTTATCACCGCTGACGATATAATCCGCCGCGCCGGCAATAGCGGAGGCCAGAATCATATTGTCATCGGGATCGGGCGAGCATGTTATGACCGGCAGGGAAACGGCAAATTCGGCATAGGTAATCAACCCTGTCAGCATCTCCCGGGCCTCTTGCGACGTAAAATAACGTTGCAAACGGGGGTATTCCATGACCCGTCTGATTTCATCCAGTTGTTCCTGCGAAAGAATCAGTTCATATGCCCCTTCGCGCCATGCGCGATAGAGATGATAGGGCGCGGTATCCTTACGGATCAGCGCCGAGATAAGAATATTGGTGTCAATGACGAGGCGCGGCACGGACGGCCTTCACCGCTTCGTCAATATCCGCCATGATTTCCGCCTCGCCGTAGCGGGTATTCCGCTCCTGCACCGCGCTTACCGTTTCCTCAAAGCGCAACAGGCACTCCACCGCTTCCTCAACAAAGCGTGACATACCGCCTTTCTTAGCCCCCTGCTTTCCCAGAAAGGCCCGCAACCGGCGATCCGTTCCGTCCGATACGATTAGCGACCAGCGTGTCATTTAGAGTCTCCATATAAACACATAAACGTTTATCTACTATACCGGCATATTCCGCTCTATGCAAGTATTTGCGGTTGGGATAATTCTTATGTGAAATGACTATAGAAGCCTCCCGAAAGGCAGAGGGCTTCTATAGAACCGGCAATTTCCAAAGTCCAATCATCCAGACTCCGATTTCCCTTCATAATACTCCTTGCGCGCCCCCGCAAAAGCTGTAAGTTAAAATTCGTTATTTCCCTCACCTTATTGCATTGCAGGATCGTTATGGACAAACAAAAAGCCTTGGATACCGCCCTCTCCCAGATTGAAAAAACCTTCGGTAAAGGCTCGATCATGAAGCTCGGCCAGCATGAGGCCGTTGAGGTGGACGCCACTTCCACCGGCTCGCTCGGGCTGGATCTGGCGCTCGGAGTCGGCGGGTTGCCCAAGGGCCGCGTCATCGAAATCTACGGGCCGGAAAGCTCGGGAAAAACCACGCTGACCCTGCATGCCATCGCCGAAGTGCAAAAACGCGGCGGTATATGCGCTTTCGTGGATGCCGAACATGCGCTCGATCCGGTATACGCCCGCAAGCTCGGGGTCAATGTTGACGAGTTGCTGGTCTCGCAGCCCGATAGCGGTGAACAGGCGCTGGAAATCGCCGATACGCTGGTGCGCTCGGGGGCGATTGATATGCTGGTGGTGGATTCGGTCGCCGCGCTGGTTCCCCGCGCCGAGCTGGAAGGCGAAATGGGCGACGCCCAGATGGGCGCGCAGGCCCGGCTGATGAGTCAGGCGCTCCGCAAGCTGACCAGCAATATTTCCCGCACGCGCTGCACGGTGATTTTCATCAACCAGATCCGCCAGAAAATCGGCGTCGTGTTCGGCAACCCGGAAACCACGACCGGCGGCAACGCGCTGAAGTTTTATGCCTCGGTGCGCATGGATATTCGCCGCATCGGCGCGATCAAGGACAAGGACGAGGTGGTCGGCAACCAGACGCGGGTGAAGGTGGTGAAAAATAAAGTCGCCCCGCCCTTCCGCGTGGTTGATTTCGATATTCTCTACGGCGAGGGCATCTCCAAGCATGGCGAACTGATTGATCTGGGAGTCAAAGCCGGGCTGGTCGAGAAAGCAGGATCGTGGTTTTCCTACAAGGATCAGCGCATCGGGCAGGGCAAGGAAAACGCCCGCCAGTTCCTCAAGGATAATAAAGCCGTGGCGGAGGAAATCGAGAAGGAAATCCGCGCCCGCGCCGCCACGGTCAACGAGCAGAGCGTCAAAGGCAGCGACGAGGATGCGCCAGTCGCCGAGGAAGTGGCTTAGAATTGGTAATATATATCAAAATCGTTGCCCAAAGCAGCGATTTTGCGCCGCGAAGCGAGCGAACCTAATTAGAAATTGCGGCACAACCGCTCCCCCCTTGAGGGGGAGCAGGCGATTGGCCGGCGTAGCCGGTCAGAGCCGTGGGGGGGTGTTTTACCCCTCCCCGCTCTGTCTGCGCCCTTCGGGCTTGCCGGTCGCGTGCCCTCCCTCAAGGGGAGGGCGAAACATCGTGGGGTAGTCAGGTAATCTTATTCCAACCCGTTCCCTGAAACCCGAAATCCGCTACCGCATCTCCTCCACCGGCGTGACGCCGAGCACCTGCAATCCCGAGGCGATGACGGCGGCGACCGAAGACGCCAGCGTCAGGCGGGCCGAAGTCACCTCGGGAGCGTCGGGAAGCACGAAGCGCAGGCCGGTATCGCTGTTGCCGAGATTCCAGAAACCGTGAAACTCCGCCGCCAACTCCTGCAAAAAATAAGCGATGCGGTGCGGCTCCGAGGCCAAGGCCGCCGCTTCCACCATGCGCGGCCATGAGGCGAGCTTGCGGATCAGCGCCAGTTCCGCCGGGGAACCGAGCCGCGCCAGCGCCGCCTCGGATGGGCTGGCCGATGCCTTGAGCGCCTCCGGCATCTCCGCCGCCGCCAGCCGCAGCAGCGACTTGCAACGCGCATGGGCGTATTGCACATAAAAAACCGGGTTGTCCTTCGATTGCTCGGTGACTTTGGCAAGGTCGAAATCCAGTGGCTGCTCAGGCTTGCGCGTCAGCATGATAAACCGCAGCACGTCGCGCCCGACCGCATCGAGCACGTCGCGCACCGTGGTGAACGTGCCCGAACGCTTGGACATTTTCACCGGCTCACCCGCCTCCATGAATTTGACAAGCTGGCAGAGCACTATCTGAATATCCTGCCTGTGGCCGCCCAGCGCCTGCATCACCGCCTGCATGCGCTTGACATAGCCGCCGTGATCAGCCCCGAGCACCAGCACCTGCCGGGAAAATCCCCGCTTCAGCTTATCGCGCATATAGGCCACGTCGGAGGCGAAATACGTCCAGCTCCCATCGGATTTTTGCAAAGGCCGGTCGGAGTCGTCGCCGAACTGCGCCGCCCTGAATAAAGTCTGCTCACGCGGCTCCCAGTCTTCCGGCGTCTTGCCCTTGGGCGGCTCGAGGACGCCCCGGTAAACCAGCCCACTTTCCTCCAGATGCGCCAGCGTACCGGCCACCGCGCCGCTCTCATGCAGGCTGCGTTCGGAGAAAAACACGTCATGGTGGATACCGAGATCAGCCAGATCGGCGCGGATCATCGTCAGCATGGAATCAATGGCGAACGGGCGCACGATCGGCAGCCATTCTTCTTCGGCCAAATCGAGCAGCGAGCGGCCATGCGTATGCTTCAGCCCCTCCCCTGCCCCCCTCAGGTATTCACCCGGATACAGCCCCTCGGGGATGGTGATTGCCTCGCCGCATGCCTCGCGGTAGCGCAGGTAAGCAGAACGGGCAAGCGTATCAACCTGAGATCCGGCATCATTAACATAATATTCCTTCGTCACATCGTAGCCCGCCTTGAGCAGCAGGCCCGCCAGCGCATCGCCGACCACCGCGCCACGAGCATGGCCGATGTGCATCGGGCCGGTCGGATTGGCGGAGACATATTCCACATTCACCGGTATGTTTTTCGGCCTTGCCGCCGTGCCGTAGCCAATGCCCTCTTCCAGTATCACCCGCAGATGACGTTGCCAGAACAGCGGCGCAAAACTGAGATTGATAAAACCCGGCCCGGCAATCTCCGCCCGCGTCACATCCGGCAAAGCCCGCAGGCGCACCGCCAGCGCTTCGGCCAGCTCACGCGGCTTGCGTCCGGCGCGCCCGGCCAGCGCCATCGCCGCGTTCGTCGCCATATCGCCATGCGCCGCCTCGCGGGGCGACTCGACCGTCACCCCCTCCAGCCATATATCTTCGCACGCCGCCCCGATGATCTCTCGCGCCGCCGCGATGATTTCCATGCGAATATTTTCAAACAGATTCATGGTTTTTAGTTGCTATTTTCACGAAATTTAAAGGACATTTATGTAACATAGAATGGCCCGATGAAAATGCCTATTCTTTGGTCAGGCCGATTTTTTAGCTGAAAACGCAAAAAACCTCGGGTTTCCGCCGCAAATTAAGCGTATTTTCACCCGATGTTAACCATTGTTTAGGGAATTTATGCTATCTTTGCAGTATGGAGTATTGTCTGAAACCACCGTTTTTCTGCCTCAGCGCCTTGCTGGCCTCACTTTTCGCCCCGCAGGCAAAAGCATTCGATGAGGAAGGTTCCGCTTACTCCCATTTACAGATTGATTACCAGAATCGCTACGTCACCGAGCAGCAAAGCGCTCCGCAGGGATTCCTCGATCCCTATAGCGGCGAATATGTCGAAATCGGCTCATTCGTGGATAGCGACTACAGCGCACCGCGCAACTCCTACCAATACGCCATTCAGGACGATAACGGCCAGTACGGGCTGAGCTACCAGATCACCAAAGGCCTGTCGCTCAATGTTGACCCGACGACGCGCCGCCTGCATAGCGACCTCAACCTGACCGGCAGTGAAAAAAGACGGCTGCGGCTGCGCATCAACCCCAAGCGGTTCAAGGTGGAATATGAGATCCGGTGGTAAAGGGGAGGAGTCATATGAAGTGGATTTTAAGTTTTATCGTCATTACCGGGACAACCGGCGATCCCAACCAGATGGAAGGGTTTCAGTTCCCGTCAGACCGGGCTTTTAGCTCCGAGGCGCAATGCCGGGAATTTGGCGAGGCACTCAAACAGGAGCTGGCTTTTCTTGAGCCATTATGCGAGCAGAAAGATGCGCAGGCCGCCACCGAAGAAACGGCGATCGTTACGCAGGATATATAGAATCGCCTGACGTTACCCTTACACCTTGACGTTTCCCGCCGGGGCGCTTAGTTTTCCGAAATCATGACCCATCCTGCCCTTACCCACGTCACCAACCGCATCATCGAGCGAAGCGAACCCACCCGCGCCGCCTATCTCGCCCGCATGCGGGAGATGGCCTCGCAGAAACCCCACCGCATGGAATTGGGCTGCGGCAATCTCGCCCACGGCTTCGCCGCCTGCAACGCGGAGGAAAAAGCCGATCTCCGGGGCGAGCGCAAGCCCAATATCGCCATCGTTTCCGCCTATAACGACATGCTCTCGGCCCACCATCCGTATGAGCATTACCCGGCTATTATCCGCGACGAGGCGAGGAAGGCCGGGGCCGTCGCCCAGTTCGCAGGAGGTGTGCCCGCTATGTGCGACGGAGTGACGCAGGGTATGCCCGGTATGGAACTGTCGTTGTTCTCCCGCGATACCATCGCCATGGCCACCGCCATTGCGTTAACTCATAATATGTTCGACGGCGCATTGATGCTCGGCATCTGCGACAAGATCGTCCCCGGCCTGCTGATCGGCGCGTTGCAATTCGCCCATCTGCCGGTGATTTTTGTCCCCGGCGGGCCAATGCCATCCGGCCTGCCCAATAAAGAGAAAGCCCGCATTCGCCAGTTATTCGCCAAGGGAGAGATTGGCCGCGAAGGATTGCTTGAGGCCGAATCGGCGTCGTATCATTCGCCCGGAACCTGTACGTTTTACGGCACGGCCAACAGCAACCAGATGCTGATGGAAGTGATGGGGCTGCAACTTCCCTCCTCCTCCTTCGTCAATCCCGGCACGGAATTGCGCGAAGCCCTGACCCGCGAGGCCGTGCGGCAGGTCATCGCCCTGACCGCGCAGGCCGGGAACTATACCCCGCTCTGTGAGGTGATCGACGAGCGCTCCATCGTCAACGGCATCGTCGGGCTGCATGCAACCGGCGGCTCGACCAACCATACGATCCACCTGATCGCCATCGCCCGCGCCGCCGGGATTATCATCGACTGGGACGATCTGTCGGAACTCTCCAAAGCCGTGCCGCTGCTCTGCCGCATTTATCCCAATGGCGAGGCCGACGTGAATCATTTCCACGCGGCAGGCGGCATGAGCAAGCTTGTGCGTGACCTGCTCTCGGAGGGGTTGCTGCACGGCGACGCCGGAACCATTACCGGGCAGAAGCTGACCTCCTATACGCAGGAGCCTTATCTAAAAGCTCCCCCTTCATGGGAGGGGGATCAGAACATGCCCCCCCACCAGCCTTCATCCGCTGCGCGTATGTATGCTGGCTCCCCCACCAGTGGGGAGCATATTTCCCAAGCGGTTGCCGGAGTCCATGTCGCATGGCACGAAGGGCCGAAGACCAGCGGCGATGCCACCGTGCTCGCCGATATTGCTTCTCCCTTCAGCCGGGAAGGCGGCCTGACGTTGCTTAAAGGCAATCTCGGGCGGGCGGTGATCAAAACCTCGGCGGTCAAACCGGAACATCGCATCGTGCACGCCCCGGCCAAAGTGTTTACCAGTCAGGAAGCGCTGCAACAGGCTTTCAAAAACGGTGAGCTTGGGGGCGATTTCGTGGCGGTCGTTACCTGGCAGGGACCATCGGCCAACGGCATGCCGGAATTGCACCGCCTGACCCCGCCGCTCAGCGTTTTGCAGGATTTAGGGCAGAAAGTCGCGCTGGTCACCGACGGGCGCATGTCGGGCGCATCGGGGAAAGTCCCCGCCGCTATCCATGTCTCCCCCGAATGCAAGCTCGGCGGCGCGCTGGCCAAAGTGCGTGACGGCGACATGATTCTGCTCGACGCCGGGCGCGGTATTCTCATGGCCGAAGTGGACGAGGTGGAATTCAATGCCCGCGAAGTCATCATGCCCGATCTGTCGCATAACGAATACGGTTTGGGCCGCGAACTGTTCGCCAGCGCCCGCCGCGCCGTCACCCCCGCCGAGGAAGGCGCGAGCTTCGTGGTGTAGCCGGATCAAACACAGCGCCAGTCCACCCAAGGCGGCGCATTATCCGAACCACCAATTCCAGCCGTTAGGATATAAAACGGCCCGGATGCTTTGCGCCGTGCTTTGGCCAACCATTTTTGGCCTAACGGATTAGGCGTAAATCGTTCATATTCTTCGGAGAAATAAAATCCGATCAATACAGGATCAATATGACCGTTGTATCCATGCAGGGACACCTTCAGACCCTGATAAAAGGCGGCAATCTTTTCCTTGTCTTCAATTTTATAAGAGCGCGCCTCGAAATAGCGGAAATCGCATTCGTCCCCATTGGAGAAGTTAGCCATCTTATGGGTGATGAAAATACGCTGCGTATGTTGCGGATGGTCAATGCGCTGATATTTCCGCTCCAGTTTCCACCCCTCCATTTCCGTTCCGGCGATGGGTATCAGCACGCACATGGACAAAAAAATCATCGGCAGGGCAAGTGCCAGACTACACCCCCCGTATCAAACTCCTGACTCTTTGAACTTGTATTTTCACGATCAGAAACCAGCAGGCCACTTTTTACATACTCACGCCGCCAGCATAGCATCGGCCATTTTACGGGCGGTGGCAATAATGCCCGGATCACGCGTAGCACGCCCGTAAACGATTGCCCCGTCGAGCAGGATCATCAGCTTGGTAGCCAACAAACCGGCCTCGGAATATCCGCCTTCCTCGCACAGATCTATTATCATTTCACGCAGGCGGGTAAAGAAGTGCAGACATACCGCTTCAATCTCGGGATGCTTGCCATCATATTCCATTTTAGCGTTCATAGCGAGACAGCCGGAAAAATCGCCTAACCTGAGCGCCTTCTCCTTGAGATCGAAAATCGCCAGCACCTGTTCTCTGGGGTTGCCTGCCCGCCTTTGAATCTCCTCATTGAGCTGCTGCAACGACAATTGGTTGTAATACTCAACCGTCGCCGCCACCAATGCTTCCTTAGAACGAAAGTATTTATAGAGCGTACGTTTGGAAATCCCCGTATCCTCCAGCAGCCGGTCTACGCAGGTCGTCTGGAAACCATACCGGGCAAACACCTCATGAGACTGCCGGATAATGCTTTCCTGCTTGGCAGTCACCATCATCACAAGCCTTTGTTATTTTTTATTTCTTATGCCTTAGCAGATTTCCTTGACACTGTAAACAGATTGGACTAGTGATTATGCAGTAAACCAAATGGTTTACAAAATTCAACACGTCGCATGGAGGTTTTTATGCCCCGTATTCATCCCAATCTAAATCCCGGAAAAAAAGCGCAGGAACAGCTCGATTCGGTGAAAAAGATGCTTGGTGCAACGCCGAATATCTTTACCACGTTTGCTCACTCCCCCGCCGTATTCGGCTTTTATCTGGGTGCTGCGAGCGCACTGGCGGAAACTTCACTTTCCGCTGCTCTGCGCGAGCAGATTGCGTTGACGGTGGCAGGTGCTAACCACTGCGATTACTGCGCCTCGGCGCATACCATGCTGGGCAAAAAACAGCAGGTTGAAGAGAGTGAACTAACGAAGAATCTCAATGCCCGTTCTTCCGATGCCAAAACGCAGGCGGCACTGACATTCGCCCGTAAAATCGTTGATTTGCGGGGGAATGTTTCTGATGTTGACGTGGAAACGGTACGCAAGGCCGGATACAATGACGGAGAAATCCTTGAGATTGTTGCGGTGGTTTCGCTCAACCTCTTCACTAACTATTTCAATCACGTTGCGGGTACGGAGATTGATTTCCCGCTAGTCAGCACCAGTTCGGTCAGCAAGGCGGCATAACCGGTCAATAATATAAAACAACCGGTTCTAACTGGGTGAAGGGCTTTTTCTGCCAGCCCTTCACCAATTTTTTTCAGGATAACGATATGCCAATCCGTTTTGTTACCCCGGCTCTGCATGGCATTGTCGATTACCTTGCCGGTATCGCCTTGATCGTCGTGCCGCGCCTGTTAGGGCTGGGTGACTCTTCTCCCTATGCCATGACACTATGGACAGCGGTCGGCGTGGCTGCAATCATCAGCGCCCTGCTGACCAACTATCACCTTGGCCTGTTTAAACTGGTTCCCTACAAGCTGCATCTGATGGTAGATTTATCGGTAGCCGCCCTGTTCGCCATTGCACCCGCGCTATTCGATTTGAAAGGGCCGGATATGTGGTTTACCATTGCCAACGCTGTGGCGCTGGTCGCAGTCGTTTTCATCTCGCAGCGTGAAGCCGATCCTGAAAATCCAGGGCGCTGGCGGTAACCGCCGATTACAGCTACCGTGCTATACAATCGTCTTTTGACTTTATTCTTCCCCAAAAGAAAAATAAAGTCGGTTACGCCGCATAGGCGGCGCGCCCGCAGTCGCGGGCGATAGCCGATTTGATTGATGTGCAGTCACACAAGTAAATCGGCTATATATCTCGATGAGCTTACCTTCCGATCTAGCCGCCGAACCCCACGTTCCGGAGGAACACTTTTCTATCACCTCACGAACAGGCCTTGCAAGTCGAACCCGTCCCCGCTAAAAAAACCCCATACACGATATCTGGTGCATATGGGCGTAACCTGCATAGCCCGATTTTACTAATCAGAAATCTCATTTATGACCAAAACATATGGAAAATCCAGGCTGGTCAGCCGACACGTCACCGAGGGGCCGAGCCGTGCGCCGCATCGCTCCTACCTCTATGCGATGGGGCTGGGTGAAAAGCAGATAAACCAGCCGCTTATCGGTGTGGCGACGACCTGGAACGAGGCGGCGCCGTGCAATATCTCGCTGGGACGGCAGGCGCAGGTGGTCAAGAAGGGCGTGGCCGCCGCCGGGGGCACGCCCCGCGAGTTTACCACGATCACCGTCACCGACGGTATTGCGATGGGTCATGCGGGCATGAAATCCTCGCTGGTATCGCGGGAGGTCATCGCCGATTCGGTGGAACTCACCATGCGCGGGCATTGCTACGATGCGCTGGTAGGTCTGGCCGGATGCGATAAGTCCCTGCCGGGGCTGATGATGGCGATGGTGCGCCTCAATGTGCCGAGCGTGTTTATGTATGGCGGCTCGATCCTGCCGGGACATTTCCGGGGCCGGGAAGTCAGCGTACAGGACGTATTCGAGGCGGTCGGTCAGCATTCAGCCGGGAATCTTTCCGATGAAGACCTCCACGCGCTCGAGCAGGTGGCCTGCCCCTCCGCCGGGTCGTGCGGCGGGCAGTTTACCGCCAACACGATGGCCTGCGTTTCCGAGGCAATCGGGCTGGCGCTTCCCGGATCAGCCGGTGCGCCCGCGCCGTATGAATCGCGTGACGCCTATGCGTTCGACTCCGGCGAGGCGGTCATGCACCTGCTGAGCGAGAAAATCCGCCCCCGCGATATCGTCACCCGCAAGGCGCTGGAGAATGCCGCCGCCGTGGTCGCCGCAACCGGCGGCTCGACCAATGCGGCGCTGCATCTGCCCGCTATCGCTCATGAATGCGGCATCGCCCTCGATATTCACGATGTCGGGGAGATTTTCCACCGCACGCCGTATCTGGCCGATCTCAAGCCGGGCGGGAGGTATCTGGCCAAGGATATGTTCGAGGCGGGTGGCATCCAGATGGTCATGAAAACCTTGCTCGACGGTGGCTATATCCACGGCGATTGCCTGACCGTGACCGGCAAGACGGTGGCGGAGAATGTGAAGGGACTAGCGTGGCGGTCCTACGGACAAACGGGAAATATAAGCTTTAACGAGGCGTATGGCATCATATCGCGTTACTTGCTTTCCATGGAGCAGCAAGACGGCATACCTGTCATGCTACAGGAAAAAGAAACGATAGAGAAAGATTTTGGCTGGGTTTTCTTTTATGATTCAAGAAAGTACATTGAGTCGGGAGAAGCCAAGGATCGTCTGGCCGGTAATGCCTCGCTAATAGTCAGTCGCAGGAATGGTGAGATCATCGAAACCGGAACGGCGCATCCAATCGAGCATTATATCAAAGAATATGAAGACCCTCACCCAACCCTCTCCCAAAGGGAGAGGGCTACTTCGCAACCCGTCATCCGTGCGCATGACGACCCGATTACGCCGACTGGCGGGGTGGTGACGCTCAAGGGCAATCTTGCGCCCGAGGGAGCAATTGTCAAAGTCGCCGGGATGAAGCAGTTGCGTTTTGAAGGCCCGGCCCGGGTGTTCGAGTGCGAGGAAGACGCCTTTGCGGCAGTTGAAAAACGGCAATACAAGGAAGGCGAGGTGCTGGTGATCCGCAACGAAGGCCCACGCGGCGGCCCCGGTATGCGCGAGATGCTGGCGACCACGGCGGCGCTTTACGGGCAGGGCACGGGCGATAGGGTCGCGCTGATCACCGACGGGCGCTTCTCCGGGGCGACACGGGGTTTCTGCGTCGGCCATGTCGGCCCGGAAGCGGCTTCGGGCGGGGCAATCGGCTTGCTTAAAGACGGCGATATGATCAGGCTTGACGCCGAGGCGCGCACGATTGAGGTGGCGCTGAGCGAGGCGGAGCTTGAGAGTCGCCGCCAGCAATGGCAGCCCCGCGAGCATGAATATACTTCGGGGACGCTCTGGAAATACGCGCAAACGGTCGGCCCGGCGGCAACCGGCGCGGTGACGCATCCCGGCGGCAAGGCTGAGAAAAAGATTTATGCGGATATATAAAAGAACTTCATGAACCTGTCAGCGGATTAGTGACGAACCGCCCCGGCGACCACCTCCGGCCCGCCCGGATTGAGCACAAATTGGGTAATGCGGTTGCCCGGATGCCCAAACCCCGGAAAATCCCTGAGCTTTGAGGCGACGGGGATGTGATTCGGCCCATATTCCCCCCTTGCAACAAGCTCAGGATTGCCGGTGACAATCATCACCCGCGGCAGCCTTAACCCCTCCTCTCTGGCAACATCGAGCATGTTCGTGCCACTCATGCCCGGCATGTTTTCATCGAGCAATACGGCATGCACGCCGCCTTTTCGGATTTCCGCCAGCGCCTCCGCCGCCGAACTTACCAGCACCGGATCCAGTCGCCCCCCACCCTCCTGCAATTGCCTGAAGCCAGCCTGATACGCCCTCCTATCCGTGCTATCATCGTCCACCACCAGAATTTTAAGCGGCGGCGGCGCAGGCTCAGGACTGATTTCTTGTGCCGCCGC
>JAKFYP010000038.1 GCA_021730835.1 Alphaproteobacteria bacterium | reverse complement strand
TGGATGCTGAACTCTTTTATGACACAGCATCCCACAGGTGGATGCTGAACTCTTTTATGACACAGCATCCCACAGGTGGATGCTGAACTCTTTTATGACACAGCATCCCACAGGTGGATGCTGTGAGGCGGCGCGCCCGCCGTCGCGGGCGATAGCCGATTTGATTGATGTGCAGTCACACAAGTAAATCGGCTACACACTCCGGTTCTGCGGGCAAAAACGCCTGAAAATCTCCTCGCCAAAACGTTTTTCCGCAAACTGCTAATCCATCCCATCCGGACAATCGGATTAGCCAATTTGCGCTCGATCCGGGTGGCCCAGAGGCGGACGCCGGAGCGGTTTGTCACTAATCGCTGATTATCGCCATCAAACTGTAACACTTCTCTGGTATAGTAGGAAATTATGGCAGAAGCAGAACCTTCAAACGTGAGCAGAAGAAACAAAGCGGCTTACGAGCAATTGCTCGGCAAGGTAAAAGCGGCTGCGATTGCCGGCGGCATGAAGCCGGAGCAGTTTGCGCAAAATCCGGGGCTGGCGGAAGCGCTGCTGCGGGCTTCTCTGCAAAAATCGCTGATCGGAGAAAATGCCGCTCTCTCTATTGATCCGAAAAGTTTTAGGCAGGTGGCGGACGCGAAACAATATTCAGACCAGCTTGCCGTCAATTTTGTGGCGGTAAAAGAGAACAATCCAAAAGCCGAACAGGAATATAATAGGGTTAAGGAAAAGGTTGAAGACTCCGCTAATAACTACCAAAACTCAATCGTTCATGTGACGAATGGTTGGGATCAAAAGGGATTTGGGCGCACGACACTGTATATTTCCTCCCTCAATGCGAAATTCGATACCTTGCTGAAGGAAAATGTCCAAAAAACGGCGGAGGCATATAAGGATGATCCCAAAAGGCTGGTGAATAACCCTCCGGTGCAAGCGGCAGTGCAATCGCCTGCGCCTACCGCCGGTGCTAACGAAACGAAAGATGAGAAACCGGGCAAGAAAAAAGAAGAAGAGGGCAACTGGTTTACCAATTTATTCTCAAGAATCGGCGACTTCATGAAAAACGGCGGTTTGTTGCCGACGCTGCTGACAGTAGGCGGGGCGATTGGCGCGGCGGTGAGTGACGGCGGGTTTCTGAAAATACTCTCGATCGGCGCATTGGTGATTGGCGGGATCATGCTGGCTTCCAAGGCGTTTGGTCAGGGCGGCGGCGCTAATAAAGGCGGCTTTTTTAGTGCCGGTCTGAAGGGAAAGAAAACGGCGCAAGAGATAGCTCAGGATTTATTAAAGGAGAAAGGTCTTGCGCCTGAGAAGCGTCAGGGAGCTGCTTTGCCAACAGAAGATGCGCCTGCCGTTGCCACTGAGCCGTTAAGGAAAACCAGTCTGCCCGATGTCAGTCAGCATGCCAGAGCGGACGTTACCTTTTCACCCGAAGGCGGCGCGGAGCATAGTAGCGTCGGCTCCGTCCCGCCCGTCGAAGCGTCGCTGGCGCATCTGAGAAATCAGACTGCCGCACTGACGCGCTGATTCCCTACCCCATCGCCAGCGCCACGTCGAGCATGCGGCAGGAAAATCCCCATTCATTATCATACCACGCGGCGACGCGGGCGAAATGTTCGCCCATGATTTGCGTGCCGGTCGCATCGAAAATACTGCTGGCCGGGTGATGGGTGAAGTCAACCGACACCAGCGGCTCGGTATTGACGGCGAGCACGCCGCTGAGTGGCCCGGTTGCGGCCTGCTCCATCGCCCGGTGGATTGAGTCGCGGCTGAGGGGTTTATGTGAGGTGAAAGTCAGGTCAATCATCGAGACATTGGGAACCGGCACGCGCAGCGAAGTGCCGCCGAGCCTGCCCGCCAGCTCCGGCAGCACCAGCCCGATAGCGCCCGCCGCGCCGGTGGAGGCCGGGACGATAGAAAGCCCGGCGGCGCGGGCGCGGCGCAGGTCACGGTGTGAGCCGTCGAGTAAATTCTGGTCGCCGGTATAGGCGTGAATCGTGGTCATGAAACCCTGCGCGATACCGAAGGCGTTGTGCAGGACATGGGCAACGGGAGCGAGGCAATTGGTAGTGCAGGAGCCGACCGAAACAATGCTGTCGCCGGGTTGCAGGATGGCGTGGTTGACTCCGTAAACGATGGTGGGAATTTCCCCCTTCGCCGGGGCGGAAATCAGGACTTTTTTCGCGCCTGAGCGCAGATGGGCGGCGGCATCGCCCGCATCGGTGAAATGGCCGGTGCATTCAAAGACAATATCCGCTCCCGTGGCGCTCCAGTCGATGTTCGACGGATCACGCTCATGAAATACCGGGATGCGCTGGCCGTCGCAAATAAGAAATTCCCCATCAGTTTCAACCTGTTTGATGAATTTCCCGTGCACGGAGTCGTATTGCAGCAAATGCCGGTGCGTCTGGGCCGGGGCAGGCCCGTTGACCGCCGCAATCGTGATGCGATCAGCGTAACCTTCCTCGAATACGGCGCGAAACACACAGCGGCCAATACGCCCTAACCCGTTGATTCCGATACGAAGCATAAATTTTCCTGTTGTTAACCACTCGGCTGATTGATAAACTATCTCCGCTTATCAATAAAGTTGTATATATGCTCATAAAATGATTTTGGCTGGCGACTGCCAGCCCGCAACTCGTGTTGCGTAAGCCCAAGCGGCGTTTGAGCGCCGATATATTACAGACTAAAAAACAAGAAATAAGAATCGTCATGCAAATACGCTTTGAATATCCGCCGGAACAGGCTGAAATCCCGCCGGGAGAGTTTGATATTATTATTCGCAATCCCCCAGAGGCAATAAAATGGGAAAGTCTGTTGCCACCGCTTGTTGAACACCGGCATGGCCGCCTTCATGAAATTCTTCTCAGCGAAGGGCGACAGAATGCGGATGAACTGCGTTTTACCGTCTATGATGATCTTATGGATGAGCATCTGCGGGTGGATCGGCGCAACTGGTTTATGAAAAATGAGTTGCTAAACACCGACCCTGATAGCAACGATATTCTGCAAGAGCAGGATGATTACAAGCGTCAGTACGGTGTTGATAACCTCAAACTGGCCATTGTGCTCGGTATTTTGCAGGACACGCTTTCCAGAAAACTGGATACGAGAGATAGCGCGCTGGATATCCTGCAACAAGCATTTCCCGATCTGGAAAACCCTGCCGAACTGATACAGCGCATACTGCCTACGCCGGAGATCATGATTGAAATACCGGCCCCGTCCCGTGACAAGCAGGAGAAACCTTTTTCAGCGGTGCGGCCCGGCATACGAGAAGGTTATGCAATGGATGATCCCAAAAGAAGCGCAGAGCTAAATTAGCGATTTTATAACCCCGGACAAGATGCAGCATGGAAATACGTTATCATTTCGACTCCGACGACCCGCCCGCGCAGTTTGAGATTCATGTCTCAGGAGCACCGGCAGGTTGGAAGATGGATAAGCTGATGCCGGGGCTGGTGCGGATTGAAGACGCCGATCCCCGTTTTACACCTGGGCGGGAAATTTGTTATATCGTGCTTGATGCCGATAATTCGGGGGCTTTGGTAAAACGCCGCCAGTGGTTGCGTGAGGAAGATATGGCGAATACGGATCCGAATCATGGCGACGTGATGGAGTGGCAAAGGGAGCTTAAACAGGCGTTTGGGGTGGATAGCGCGCCACTGGCGGTTTTTCTCAATATTATGATGCGTGGTCTGGCAACGGAAAGTCTCAGTAAGGAGGAAGCGCTGGCGCAATTAAAAGACTCGTTTCCCAATGTAGAAAACCCGGAAGAACTGGTCATCAGAGCGTGGAGACCCGGTAAGCCTGCGCTTTGCGGTCTTGTTGATTTTGTACACGATGTGCCGGTGAAAGAGGAGGGGCGAGAAGATCCCCGCTCTGCCGCTGCGTTGAATTAGCAGTTTGCGGAAAAACTATTTTGACGGGTGATTTTGTCGTTGTTTTTGTCCTCGAATCCTCATGTACCTTCACGTACACTCCGGTTCTGCGGACAAAAACGCCTGAAAATCTCCTCGCCAAAACGTTTTTCCGCAAACTGCTGGCGCGTGGAGGGTAGGATGCAGCACACGATTACCATTGAAGCGGGCGCGGCGTTCGGCTCGGGCGGGCATCCCTCAACCTCGCTGGCGCTCGGGCTGATGGGTGAGTTGCGTTTTCGCAACGTGCTCGATATGGGGTGTGGCTCGGGCATCCTTGCCGTGGCGGCGGCGAAGATGCTGCCAGATGCACAGGTGCTGGCGGCTGATCTCAGCGCGGAAGCGGTGGCGGCGACGCGGCGCAATGCGGAGCAAAACGGGGTGGCGGAGCGAATCCGGGTGATCCGGGCTGACGGGTTTAAGCGCCTGAATGTTTCCCCGCACGCCCCGTTCGATCTGGTGATCTGTAACGTGCTGGCTGAATCGGCGATTGCATGGGCGCAGGACGTGGCGAAGATCATGGCATCGGGAGGCCGACTGATTCTCTCCGGCCTGCTGGTCTGGCAGGCGGATGCGGTGCGGGAAGCTTACCGTATCGCCGGGTTTAAGGAAATAAAAGACATGAGGGCCGGAGACTGGCTTGCGTTGCTGCTGCAAACGGATTAAACCGGGATACATCATCACCCCGGTATGCGATGCTGAACAAACAACAGATTCCCAATTTCCTGACCTGTAGCCGCGTGGCGGCTATATTGCTGATCGTGCCGCTGCTTTTCCTGCCGTGGGGATTCGCCGAAGCGGCGGCGGTGGGTTTGTTTCTTTATGCGGCGATCACGGATTATTTCGATGGGAAGCTGGCGCGCCGCTGGCAGGTGGAGTCGGATTTCGGGCGGATGCTCGATCCGATTGCCGATAAGCTGCTGGTGGTCGCGGTGTTGCTTCCCCTGCTGGCGCAGGGCAGGGCCGATCTGATTCCCGTGCTGGCTATCCTGTTGCGGGAGATATTCGTCTCCGGCCTGCGCGAGCAGATGATTGCCATGCGCATCCCGATGCCGGTCTCGGTGCTGGCGAAATACAAGACGGCTAGCCAGATGGCGGCGCTGCTGCTGTTGTTGCTGGCTCCCCTGATGCCCTGGCCGGTTGCCTGTTTCTGGCTCGGGCGGCTGGCGTTATGGGCGGCTGCCGGGTTGACACTGCTCACCGGTTGGGATTATCTGCGAAATGCGCTGGCGGAAGTGGCCACGCGGCAAGATTCTCCGCCCTTATGATTTTCTGACGCGGAGTATTGTGCTCCTGATCGTATGTTTATCCTTAACCCGTTAGATGTGAGTTTATGGCTTCCACGACTGTCCGATACTGGTTCAAGCGACTGCTCATGCTGCTTGTGGCGATTATCATTATCATTCCGCTTGGCGGGTATGTCGCGCTGAAGGCGCTCGATATGAACGATTTCAAGCCGCAACTCGAAGCGCTGGCGGAGAAATATACCGGGCGCAAGACGACCATCGAAGGCGATATAGAAATTGCTGTTGGTTTAACCCCGACGCTGAAAATGCACGGCATCGTTATCGCTAACAGCGAATGGGGGAAAGCCCCGGCTTTGCTCAAGGCGGGCACGGTTGCGGTAACGACTGACCTGATGCCGTTGCTGCGTAAGCAACTCCTTTTACGCACGCTTGAGATGGACGGTATCACGTTGTATCTGGAGGCTTCCGGCAAGAAAAAAAACTGGAATATTCTCTCCTCAATGGATAAGGCGAAGCAAGAGGCCAAAACCGGAGAGCCGCCGGAGGCTAAGTCGGAGCGTTCTGTCTCGGCGGTGCTCGGCGATCTGGATTTTAAAAACATCGCCATTGTCTATGATGACGGCAAGCGCAAAAAACCGATTCGCGTAAGCATTCCGCAGGTGGCGATTGTCGCCGGGGACAAGGTGGATATTGCCGCCGATATGGCAGCAGGGTCGCTTAAAGGCGATCTGCGAATCAAGGCGGCGAATCTGGATGCCCTTATTGGCGGAGTGGCTGAAATTGCCTTTCACACAAAAGATACCCCCGATCTGGATTTCTCAATGGAGGGGAAATTCTCCGAACTAAAAACGCCGACGCCGGATTTTGATATGCAGGTGAAAGCGGAAGGTAAAAACCTGATGGCGTTTGCGCCGTTGACCAGTACGCCGATGCCTGAAATTCCGCCGTTTTCCTTCAGCGGTCATCTCAAAGGCTCATCAAAGAAAATCACCGTGCCGAAATTCAGCCTGAAAATGGATGGAACTTCGATAAATGGGAATGCGACGATCAAAACCGGCAATACTCCTTACGTTAGCGCCGTGCTGACAATCCCGGAGATCACCATTCCAAAATCAGAGAAAAAAGTGGAGAGCAAACCTTTCGTGCTGGAGACAAAGCCGCTGGCCTCGGCGGATGCCGATCTGGATTACACGATTGGCAAATTGATATACGGCGACCTTGTATTGAGCGATATGAAAGGCAAGGCGCATCTGAAAGACGGGGTGCTTGATGCCGACCCGCTGAGCTTTATGGCGGCGGGCGGCGAGGTGAAAGCCGGACTGCATATACGTCATGACCCGTCCAGCCCGGATGTCAGGTTTCGTCTGGGCACGGATAATGTCATGCTCGGCCAGTTGCTGCGCCAGCTTGGAACCAGCGACAATATCCGCGACGGTAATACCACGGTTTCGCTCAAAGGAAGTGCCAGCGGGAAAACACAGGATGCGTTGCTGGCTTCACTGGACGGGAGCGCGAAATTATTTGTTGGCGATGCGGTCTATGAGAAACCCCCGGCGCTGGCCAAGGCAGGAGATTTCCTCAATTTGCTCAAGGGTGGCTCAGGCAGTTCCGAAATTAACCTGACCTGCATCGCCGCGAAGTTCGACATTGCCGATGGCAACGCCAAAAGCGAATACATGATGCTGGAGACCAACTCCGCCAGAGTAGCGGGTAAGGGGAGCATTAATCTTGCGGCTAAAAAGCTGAATTTGACACTTTCCCCTTCTTCCAAAACGGTGGGGCTGGCCGATCTCGTGGTTCCGGTGGTGGTGAAGGGTAAATGGACAAACCCGACGATTGCGCCTGATCCGGCGGGTACGGCAGTGACCATCGGTAAGGTCGCAGCCAGTTTCACCGGTGTCGGGCTGGCCGCCGTGCTGGGAGAAAGCTTTCTCGATAAAACCGGGGTGACGCGGGGTGAGAATCACTGTGCTGCCGGATCTGCGATTGTTCCCGCAGCGGCAGCGCCTGCTGCCGGAGGGGAGGCGAGTAAACCGGAACCAGAAAATGCGAAAGAGTATTACGAGCAGGAAAAAGACGCGGTGAAAAAGAATATCAAGAACATTGAGGATGATGTGCGTGACCAGTTCAAAATTCACTAAAGCGATGCGTTGTGAGGGGTGTCAGGCGCGGCGGCGCACGGCAGGCGGCAATTGCCCCATGTAAGCCAGCAACTCATCGCGTGTTTTAGCGAAGGTTGATTCCAAAAGCTCAAACAACGCACGGCATTCATCCGACTTGCTGTCTCTGGCCAGCTTCTCGATCTCTGCGGCCAGTTCGCCGACCTGATCCGCTCCCATCTGGCGGCTGGAGGATTTCAGCGTATGCGCCGCCTCTTTCATGGCAGTCATGTTGTCTTCCCGCGCTGCCCTCAGGATATGCTCAACATGAGTGCGCCCGCCGGAGAGATAATGATCCAGTGCGAACAGAAACTCATCGTCGAGCAGATCGCACATTTCCCTGATTTTTGCATAATCGAGCAGCATACTCGCTTCACCGGCGGGTGGAGTGCTCTTTGTATCGGCTATCTTTTGTTCCTCGCGGACATGACCGG
Source organism: Alphaproteobacteria bacterium (assembly GCA_021730835.1). Taxonomy (GTDB): domain Bacteria; phylum Pseudomonadota; class Alphaproteobacteria; order Rickettsiales; family UBA998; genus JAKFYP01. Next base: position 8,389 of record JAKFYP010000038.1, on the reverse strand, counting down.
GGAGCCATTTCAGCAAGGCAGCTTCCAGTTCTTCCTTACGCGCCGGTTTGCTAATGAAATCGTCCATCCCGGCTCTCAGGCAGTCTTCGCGTGCCCCCTCGATAGTATTGGCCGTCAGGGCTACGATGATGTTATGCCGGTTGCCGGACTTCTCCCGGCGGCGGATTTCTTCGGTGGCCTCGTAGCCGTTCATCACCGGCATCTGGCAATCCATAAAGATGACATCATACTCGAAACGCTCCAGCATTTCGACCGCTTCCCTGCCGTTTGCAGCGACATCAGTATGGCAGCCGACACGCTTGAGCAGCGATGCTGTTACCAGTTGATTGACCGGATTATCCTCAACGACCAGCGTTCGCGCATCGAAGAGGCGGCTAACTTTTCGCCTGTCGCCCGTATGGCTGCGTGCGTCTCCGGCGGAGTAACGCGTGACCATATCCATGTCACGCCCATCGTGGCGGGCCTGCAAAAGGATCGCCATTGCATCGGCCAGTATCCCGGCATGCAGCGGCTTGACGAAATACCCAGAAAACCCGGCTTTTTCCATATGTTCCGCATCGCCCCGGATGCCGCTCATCGCCAGCAGGATGAGCAGCGTATCGGAGGAAAGGCTTTGATCGCGCAGCATTCCGGCGAATGCTTCGCCGGTTATGTCTCCCATTTTCTCGTCAATTAAGGCCAGCGCATACGGGTCTTTTTCCGTTTCGGCCTCGCGCAGCAATTCTATGGCGTCCAGCCCGCCGGAAGCCGTGCTGACTCGCATGCCGCATGCGGTGAAATAGGCTTCCAGCACCTCACATTTCAGCGGCAGGTCGTCGGCAATGAGCAGACGTATATCTCTCAGCAGCGAAAGAGTGGCAGGAGATTGCGCTTCTCCTTCCGATTTTTCAAACGGGATCGAAAACCAGAATGTTGTGCCTTCATTCTCCTTGCTGTTGACGCCCAGATTGCCACCCATCATGTCAATGAGGCGCTTGCAGATGGCCAGCCCCAGCCCTGTGCCGCCATATTTACGTGAAGTGGTGATATCCGCCTGTGAGAATTTCTCGAAAATATAGGTCTGCTTATCCTCGGGAATGCCGATGCCGGTATCGGTAACCTCAAAGAGCAGGGCAGTGGTTTTCTCATCGCCCGATTGCTCGGTGACATTGACCAGAATATAGCCTGCGTCGGTGAATTTGATGGCGTTGCCGATCAGGTTGATGAGTATCTGGCGGATGCGCCCCGAATCACCCACGATGAATTCCGGTGTGCCCGGCAGGTAGCGCAGGATCAACTCGATACCTTTCTCATGGGAACGCGGGCCGAGCAGATCGGTAATCTCCGAGACCAGCATATGCAGGTTGAAATTTCCCGGCTCAAGAGAGAGCATTCCCGCCTCGATCTTTGAGATATCGAGAATATCGTTGATGATGGCAAGCAGTGATTCTCCCGAGCTGCGGATAATCTCGATATACTGGCGCTGCTGGGCGTTTAAAGCTGTCTCCAGCAGCAGCCCGGTTGTGCCGATGACGCCGTTCATCGGCGTGCGGATCTCGTGGCTCATATTGGCAAGGAAATCGCTCTTGGCCCGGCTTGCCTCCTCGGCTTTCTCCTTTGCCCGGATCAACTCTTCTTCCGCCCGCCGCCGCTCATGCACGTCGCTTAAGCTGCCGACCATGCGTTCCACGTTGTTTTCCTCATCCCAGTTAGCTTGCCCGGTCGCCCGGAACCAGCGCCACTGCCTGCCTTTAGTCAACATCCGGCATTCGACGTCAAACGGGATATTCTTTTTAAGATGCCCATGAAGTAACTCCAGTGCCGCATTGTGGTCATCGGGATGCCATAAATCCTCCCATGCCGAAAACCGATCCCCCATCTCCTCGGGCAAGTAGCCCAGCAACTCCTTGAAACGTTCGGAAAACAGTGCGTCCCCGGTCAGCGGATTCCAGTCCCATATCCCGTTGCTTGCTCCGTGCCATGCCAGTTTCAGCCGCTCTTCGCTGACCGCCAGCGCCAGCGTGCGCCTCTCAATCTCTGATTCAAGCGACTGCACCTGACGATAGGCATGCACGAAATCAAGCACCAGCCCGGCAAGCAGGATCAGGTAAGCGGTGATTTTGAGAAACAAGGCGGCATAGGTGTCATATTCGTTCGTCGGCCCCAGCAGAAAAGCAATATAGATCTGTAGCGCGATTTCTGGAATCAGCACCAGCAACAGGGAGCCGGTGAGCGGGTTTGGAGAGCGCCGGTACAGGCGCAGGAAAACCGGGATGGAAATCAGGAATATCGCAAGTGGCAGCAATTCATAAGGATGCGCTGAAATACCATTCTCGAACGTCGCTTGCGGCAGTGTATCGGCGGTGGCCATATAGCCGATCGCCGCCGCCGCAGTGAGGGTGAACAGGATGACGGTGCGCGTCAGCGCCCGGATGCCCTCATGTTGCAGCCCGGGTACGCAACGCAGGCATAACACTACGCCGGTTAGCAGGATCAGCGCATGGAAAGTACGCGTGACCGCCCAGCTAAACGGGATCATCTCCTCTTCAGGGGAAGGCACTTCGATCAGGTGCATCTCCAGCAGCGTGTGGAACATATCCAGCACGCCGGAATACATCAGGGCCAGCCCGATGATCGGCGTCATGATGTTGCGGCTGATGCTAAAATGCGCGAAAGCCAGCATCATCGCCATGATGGCAATGATGACCGAACTCCACTCCAGCAGGATATGGAGTTGCTCATGCAGTTCATCGGGCGGGTTCGCCAATGCTCCTGTAGCATTGGCCAGCAGAATCACGCATGCGGGCAGCAGAATAAATGCCGATGCTCTGATATATGCAGAGATGGACAGGAATACCCGCATCGCCTCCATCCCCGGTTGAGTTGGATTAATGCAACAATATAGACTTATCACGATTTATCGGGCAAACCGGAGTGATGTGCGGATACCAGTAGCAAGCGGAACCATGGGTTGTATTTACAATGTTGAAATATAAAAATAAATATTTTCTACCTTTTTAGTATGACATCGCTGTCATCCGCTTAAGCGCTTTGCACAAATAATTTTCATGTGTGACACTTATGTGCAATTAATTCTACTGCATTTCATAGAGCTAGTTGCAGGGGGAACAGATGCCGCTACCACATGAGAATGACAAAAATCCGGGTGAGCCTGTGTGTTTACCTGCTATTCTTGATGCAACCACAGGTAGGGAAGTCAGGGAAATGCTGACGGAATGGCTGGATCAGGCATCGCCGTCGCCTCTGAGCGGGGAAAAGGTCGAGAGGGTCACAACGCCGGGTGTGCAGCTACTGCTGGCGCTTGAGGTATCCCTGCGCGGACAGGAAAAAGAACTGGAGCTATTATCGCCGTCGTCGGCGCTGTTGGCAACGATGACCACGCTTGGTCTGGGTGAAACACTTGAACGCTGGAGTAAAGTATCATGAGCAAAGCAGCCCTGACGGTGGATGATTCCAAAACCATGCGCGAGATGGTCGCATTCACCTTGCGCGGAGCGGGATTCGACGTGACTGAGGCCGAGGATGGAAAGGATGCGCTGACCAAAACCTCGGGCAAAAAATTCGACCTGATTATCACCGATCTCAACATGCCGAACATGGACGGGCTGCAACTGATTGCCGAATTGCGCCAGAAGCCGGAGTTCAAATTCACACCGATTCTCATGCTGACAACGGAAGGCGACGACCAGAAAAAAGCGCAGGGCAAGGCGGCGGGAGCGACCGGCTGGATCGTCAAGCCGTTCAACCCGGAAAAGCTGATTGCGGTTATCAACAAGGTGTGTAGCTGATATGGACGATCTCGCTCAGTTTCGCCAGACCTATATCAACGAGTGTTATGAGCTGCTTCAGGATATGGAGGAGCGACTGCTCGGGCTGGATTCCGCCGGTGCGGGGCTGGAGGAGATCAACGCGATTTTCCGATGTGCCCATTCGATTAAGGGCGGGGCGGGGGCATTCGGCTTCACGGCGATTACCCGATTTACCCATATCCTTGAGACCTTGCTCGATGCCATGCGCGAAGGCAAGCAGGCGACAACGCCGGAAATCGTTGATATGCTGTTGAAATCAGCCGATATCGTCACCCAGATGGTGCGGGCGCAGGATGGTGGCGCGGCACTGCCGGATGATTTCGGTCGTGAGATGGCGGAAGCGCTGATGCAGTTCGTGGATTCCGGGGGTGGCGTTGAAGCGGTGGCTTCGCAAGCGGCGTCCGGAGTTGAGAGCGCGCCGACCGGCTGGCGCATTTCCTTCAAACCGCATACGGGTATTTTCGGCGAGGGCAATGAGCCGCTGCTGATTCTCAGGGAGCTGGCGCAACTGGGCAGGCTTGAGACAAAGATCGACACCTCGAAAGTGCCTCCCTTAAATGAGATTGATCCGGATTTGTGCTATGTATCGTGGGAGATAGAGCTGCCGGATGCGGCCCCGTTTGCGAAGGTCAAGGAGGCGTTCGAGTTTGTCGAGGACAGTTGCGATCTGGTGATTGATCCGATTGGCACAGCCGTGCCCGAAGCGGCTAAAGAAGCGCCGCCTCCTGCCGCTGTTGCCGTGGCAAAACCGGCAGGCGCGCCCGCGCCGCAGACAGCGGATGCCGGGGCTGCGGCCGTAGCGACGATTCGCGTTGACGTTGTCAAGATTGACCGGCTGGTCAATATGGTCGGGGAACTGGTGATTACGCAGGCGCTGCTGAATGCGCAGGGGCGCGACTTGCCGGTAGACCGTTATCCTGAACTGATCAAGGGGATTGACGATCTGTCGCAGCATAGCCGCGAATTGCAGGAAGCGGTGATGTCGGTGCGCATGCAGCCGCTCAAATCGGTATTCTCCCGCATGCCGCGTATCGTGCGCGACCTTTCGGGCAAGCTGGGCAAGGATATCCGCATTGTCACCGAAGGGGAGCAGACCGAGGTGGACAAGACGGTAATCGAGCAACTGGCCGACCCGCTGACCCATATGATTCGCAACTCGGTGGATCACGGAATTGAAATGCCGGATGACCGGGCGGCGGCGGGCAAGCCGAAACTGGGCACGATCTGGTTGCGCGCCGATAGCCGGGGCGGGCGGATCATCATCGAGATTGAAGATGACGGCAATGGGATCAACCGTGAAAAAGTCCTTGCCAAGGCGCGTGAGCGCGGGCTGGTAGGGCCGGATGCCGATCTGACGCCCGAGGAGATCGAAGACCTGATTTTCATGCCCGGATTTTCGACGGCAGCGCAGGTATCGGATATTTCCGGGCGAGGAGTCGGCATGGATGTGGTGCGGCGGAATATCGCCGCGCTCAACGGTACGGTGCAGGTGCGCACCTCGCCCGGAAAGGGTTCCTGCTTCACGGTGATCCTGCCGCTGACGCTGGCGATTCTCGATGGCATGGTCGTGCGCAGCGGTGAGGAGCGCTACATTATCCCAACCGGAAGTATCATTGAAACGCTGCGCCCGCCGCCGGGTTCGGTCAAGCGTATCGCCGACGGCAACGATGTCATCAGCGTGCGCGGTGAGTTCATCCCGCTACTCTACCTCTACCGCTGTTTTCATATTCCCAATACGGAAACCGACCCGGCTAAAGCGCTGGTCGTGCTGGTGGAAGACGGGCGCGAGAAAATGGGTATCGTAGTGGATGAGCTGGTCGGGCAGCAACAGGTGGTTATCAAGAGTCTGGAGGAGAATTCCGATCCGATTGCGGGTATCGCCGGGGCGACGATTCTGGGTGACGGACAGGTATCCCTGATTCTCGATGTCGGGAATCTGGATAAAGCAGTTCAGGAAAACGCAACAAAGGTAGCAGCATGACAATGGAAGCAGCAATGAGGACCCACGGGGAGGTCGCCGCCGCCGATTCCGAGGCCGGGCAATACCTCACCTTCACTATCGGCGAAGAGGAGTTCGCCGTCGATATTATGATCGTGCGCGAGATCAAGGGATGGGCAGGTGTGACACGCCTGCCGAACGCGCCCGCTTACGTGCGCGGCGTTATCAATTTGCGCGGGGTTATCCTGCCGATTTTCGACCTGCGCGCCCGCTTCGGCATGGGGGAAACACAGGCGACGGAGAAGAACGTCGTTATCATGCTGGCGGTCGGGGATCGCACCATCGGGGTGCTGGTCGATACGGTATCCGATATTCTGACCGCCTCGAAAGACGAGATTAAAAGCGCTCCCGATATGCAGACTAATATCGACGATGCCTATGTCAACGGGTTGATCTCGGTTGACGAGCGTATGGTCGTATTGCTCGAAGTCAAAGGCCTGTTCGACCGTAAAACACTGGACGCTGCGATTCAGGCAGCGGACGTTACCCATTAATCCATAGGAGACACCCCATGTTAAACCATCTGCGTTACTCTGTTAAATTGCCGCTTATCATCGTCGGATCGGCTCTGGTTGCCGGTGCTACGGTCGGGACGATCAGCTACATGCGCGCTCAGACCGAATTGCGCGCCGATGCCGGGAATCGGCTGGAGGGCCTGCTGGATGCGCGCAAAAATCTCCTGATGAGCCGACTGCACTCAATCGAGCAGGATATCCACGTCAACCACAACAACCTCAATTTGCATAATGCGATCAGGGATTTCTCAGGCGCATGGCGGGAGTTGGATGATCTGGGTGAAAACCCCACGAAATATCTGCAACAGGCCTATATTGACGACAACCAGAATAAAACCGGCGAGAAGGACGCGCTGGAATATGCCGATGATGGCAGTGCTTATTCGCAGGTGCATAAAAAATATCACCCCTGGCTGCGGGAATATCTCAAGCAACGCGGTTTTTATGATATTTTCCTGATGGATACCAAAGGAAACGTGATCTATACCGTCTTCAAGGAACGTGACTACGCGACTAACGTACTCAAAGGCGAGTGGCGCGATACCGATATTGCTGCGCTGTTCCGCGATGTCATCAATGTTTCCGAGGAAGACGATCTCGGATTCTTCGACTATAAGCCTTATGCACCAAGCGCCGATGCGCCCGCCGCTTTTATCGGCTCGCAGATTCGGGATAATTCGGGTCGGGTGATCGGTGTGCTGGCCATCCAGATGCCGACCGACAAGATTAATGAGATCATGCGTGATGCGAATGGGATGGGTGAAACCGGCACGACTTATCTGGTTGGATCCGATTTCCTGATGCGTAGCGATGACCGCTTGAGCGAAAAGCCAACGCTGCTACAGGCCAAGGTGGAGAATGAGGCGGTTAAAAAAGCGCTGGATGGCGATAGCGGCGTGATGGAACTCAGCGATGAGAGCGGAACGCGGCTGGTGGCTTACGAGCCGGTTGAGTTTCTGGACACGAAGTGGGCGGCGATTGCCTCGCAGTCCACGGATGAAGTGTTTGCCCCGCTGATTGTGATGCGCAATGACATTCTGATGAAAGGCGCGATTACCATGCTGGTTATCGCCGGTCTGGGTATCTTTGTTTCGCGCCGCATGTCAAAAAATATCAACTCGATTCTCAGTTCAATGAGCGATATCGCAGAGGGGAAATCCATGATTTCCATTCCCGATTTTCGGGCGCAGGATGAGATCGGCGATATGGCAGCAGCGCTGGGTGATATGAAGGATAACGTCATCACCAGCGCCCGGCTGAATCTGGCGCTTAATAACGTCACCAGCAACGTCATGATGGCCGATGCTGACTTTAACATCGTCTATCTTAACAAGGCGGTGGTTGGCATGCTCAAGGAGGCTGAAAAAGATATTCAGAGAGATTTGCCGAATTTCAAGGTTGATGAACTGGTCGGCACGAATATCGACGTGTTCCATAAAAATCCATCACACCAGCGCGGCATGGTCGGGAAAATGTCGGGCACATACAATACTTCCATTCGTGTCGGCGGTCGTGTTTTCGACCTGATTGCCAACCCGATTTTTGGCAAGGACGGCGAACGCCTAGGTACGACGGTCGAATGGCTGGACGGCGCGGCGAAGGGGCAGATTGCGGCGATTAATCGCTCGCAGGCGGTCATCGAGTTCGAGCCGGATGGCACGATCGTCACCGCCAATGAGAATTTCCTCGGTGCGATGGGCTATACGCTCGATGAGATCAAGGGCAAGCATCATAGCTTGTTTATAGACGCAGAGTTCAAGGCTTCACCCGATTACCGCAAATTCTGGGAAGCGCTGGGGCGCGGTGAATTTCAGGCGGGTGAGTTCAGGCGCATCGGCAAGGGAAACCGCGAAATCTGGATTCAGGCATCGTATAACCCGATTTACGATATGAACGGCAGGGTAGCGCGTGTTGTCAAATACGCCTCCGACATTACCGAAATGGTCGTCACGCGGCTGGAAAACGAGCGCGGCATGACTGAGGCGGTGCATGTGCTGACCGAGTTCTCCAACGGTAATCTGATGCTGGAGATGGAGCAGGATTATCAGGGCACATTCTCGCAGATC
>JAKFYP010000171.1 GCA_021730835.1 Alphaproteobacteria bacterium | reverse complement strand
GGATCAAATGCACGAGTTCTGCGAAGCACCCGCCGCCGCCGCCCCCGTCGCCGCCTCATCCCCCTCACTCGCGCTGCTAAGGTATGACGGGAGCTTCAAGACCATGAGCGAGTTGGAAACGGAAGCCATGCAGATGACGCTTGCCTATTTCGAGGGTAATATCACCCGCGCCGCCGGGGCGCTCGGCATGGCAAAATCCACCTTTTACCGCAAGATAAAGGATACTCATCCCTGAATCGCGCTACGGTTGCAACACCACCTTTCTTCTCGTCACCTCATATTCTCCTTTGCGCCCGCAAACGTTGACCTGACGGTGAATACTCTCCAGAGTGGCTTATTGTTATATGAAGCAGCCTATGGATTGCCTGGACACGCTGGGCCACGACATACTATTCGGATTGCTCGTAGGGAATACTGATGTGGAATCACTATAAATTTATTATTATGTGAAGGGAACTTACTATGGGAAAAAGCCTGTATGAGCGTATCGGCGGTGAGAGCGCCGTGATAGCCGCCGTGGGAAAAATGTACGACAAAATTCTCGATGATGAGGAGTTAGCCCCTTTTTTCGAGAATATTGACATTGACCGGCTGCGCCGCAGCCAAAGCGCGTTTGTGACCTACGCATTTGGCGGGCCGAATCAATATACGGGAAAATCCCTGCGCGTCGTGCATAAAAAAACCGTTGAGAACGGGCTGAACGACCGGCATTTCGATCTGGTCGCCACGCATCTGAAAGCCGCGATGCAGGAGCTAAACGTCCCGGGCGAACTGATTAACGAGGCGCTGGCCATTGTCGGCAGCACCCGCGCCGATGTGCTGAATAAATAGAGACCATTGCATCACTCCTCCCCCCACTCACAGCACCCGCTTGCGGGGTGCTGTGTTTCAATAAGGCCAACACCCCATTTCATGGATGCCGGGTCTTTGTTTTTGACACCCTCCCCCTAACCCCTCCCGCAAGCGGGAGAGGGATTGTGCAATGGTCTCAAACAGATTTCAGTAAAACGCCGATCATGGTTAACAACAATTAACTTTCCGTTTGACATTCGCTCACTACGCCTTATAGTGTTCGGCACATGAATCCTGAAATGTTCAGATTCCTGTTCAATGTTCACCGAGAGGCTTAAAATGGCTAAAATCAACGGATCAAACAAAAAAGACACCATTAACGGCACAGCCGAAAACGATACGATTTTTGGAAAAAATCGTGCGGATACCATCACCGGCGGGCAAGGCGATGACCTGATTCACGGCAATAATGGTAAAGACAACATTTCTGGCGATACCGGCAACGACACGCTGCGCGGCAATAACGGCAGAGATACCCTCTCCGGCGGCGAAGGAAACGATACCGTGCATGGCGGTAACGGCGCTGATTCACTGCTCGGCGGCAAGGGCGACGACGCGCTTTATGGCGAGCGTGGCCGCGACAGTATCAGCGGTGACACCGGCGACGATTACGCCAGCGGCGGCAAGGGTAAGGATTCGATTCTTGGCGGTGAAGGCAACGACAACCTGCACGGCGATAATGGCCGGGATTATATCAGCGGTGGCAAGGGTGACGACAAGCTATACGGCGGGAATGGCCGCGATACGCTCGCAGGCGACAGCGGCAATGACTATCTCAATGGTGGCAATCACCATGACTGGCTGGAAGGCAGCAGCGGCAATGATACGCTGGTGGGCGGCAACGGACACGACGTACTCAGCGGCGGCTCGGGCAGCGACCTGTTTTATTTCTTCGGCGCAGATGGTTGCGATACCATCACTGATTTCGATCAGGGTGAAGATCTGATTGCGATTTCCGGCCTCGGTTTGTCATTTGGCGACCTGAGCATCACGACGACAGCCGATCATACGCTGGTTGCGGTGAATGCCGGGGCAAACAGCTTCTCCATCGTACTCGACGGGTTTACAGACACTCTGGAGAACAGCGATTTCGCGTTCTTCGGTTAATATTATTTTTTCAAAAATAAAGTGGAAATATAACAATAACCCACACGCAAAAAAGTGGGAGATGCCTGAGGGCCGGATGATTCCGGCCCTTTTTTTACCAGTCGCTCTGTTCCTCGATTGAACCAACGCTGTAAAGTGGCCTGCAGGCCTGCGCGTCAAGAATACTACATCCCAGTTCTATAAGCAGCTCACGGCTGAACGTAACCAGCCGCTCTGCAACCTTCGGCTCTGCAATTGCAGAGCCGGTGAAGCGGGTCGGGTCGTAGAAAAGCTGGTTGCGATTATCGCCGCCGGAGGCCATGGGCGTGGGTGGTGGCAAGGAAACCCCTCCTCCTGAGACCGGTGGCGGGGCAACCGGCACATCCACGACCGGTATCTCCGGCGGAAGGCCGCTTACAAGCACGGGGGCGGCAACCTGCCCTATCCTATATCCCTCAAACGTCCACAGCGCACTTGGGATACCGACCGGCCAGAACAATCCGCCGATGGAAATCAGATTGGCCATCGCCTGACTCGCCGCGCCGGGTGCGCCGATATACCCGCCGGTCATGGTCGCTCCTGCGCCGTCCAGATCCAGCGTATTGAACGATACCGCCGCCGTGATGGTTCCCGCCCCGGCGTCGAGCGCACCCGCATTGCCCAGATACGTTCCCGTGATATTACCGTTGGTCGTGATGTCCACTGCACCCACAACATCCAGCCCCGTTCCGCCGAACGTGACGTTCCCCGTTCCGCCGACCAGCGTGAAATTATCCGCCAGAAAACTGCCCGCAATCGTATGACGCGGATCGAGCAGCACATCGCCCAGTCGCGTCACCCCGCCCACATTGCCGGTAAAGGTGATGTCGCCGGTCGTCGTCACTTCCAGAGCACCCGCCCCGTTCAGCGTTCCCGAATAGAGCACATCTCCTGCCCCCGCATCCAGTTCCGAATCCGCTACATAGACCACATCGCCGCCGAAGGTGATATTGCCCGCCGTCGTCAGGTTGAAAGCGCCCGTTGCATCGAACGCATCCGTGAAATTAATCGCGCCCGTGCCGCCGGTCTGCGTCACCGAAGCCGCCCGGAACGTCCCGTTCGCCGTGACGTCCCTCGGGTTCGTCAGCGTCACCGCGCCGAGCCTTGTCACCGCCCCCGCATCATCGCCAAACGTGATATCCTGGCTCGTGATGCCCAGCGTACCGCCGCCATTGAGCGTCGAGGCGAACGTCACATCACCGCCCGCCGCCGTCGTTACCGTTGACGCTCCCGTATAGCTTACCGTGTCATTGAACAGCACATCCGCCGCGTTACGCTGATCGACCGTAAAACTTCCGACATTGAGTACATCAAAGGAAATATCTCCGGCCCCGGCATTGGTCTTGCCCGCCCCGTCATCGAGCCGCACGTTGAGCACACCGGTTCCGGTACTGATCGTCACCCCGTTCGCCGCCGTAATCACCGCGTTGCCGGCCGCACGGTCGCCATCGACGACGCCCGCCGCGAGGTCTTCGTTGGCGAACAGGTTGAGATCGCCGTTATCCGTCGTGATATTCGCATTGATCAGGATGCTGCGCCCGGCCTGAAGCGTCAGGTCGCCGCCGTCGCCGCCGCCGTTATTCACCGTGATCGCGTTATCAACCGTAATATCGTTGCTCGCCTGCAACGCCACGTTCGTCCCCGCATCCAGCGTATTCGTCAGGAACGACGGCGCGAGGGTGATGTCCTGACCCGTCGCTGCCGCGAAGCTATAGCCCGCCGCCCGCGCCGCCGCCGGGCCGTCCGATTCTGAGACATAGATTTTTTCTGCCGTCAAAGAGCCTGAAATGAATCGCCCTGCCACTGCATCTTCAAGTATTACCTGCGGACTGGCATTCGCCGACGGCCCGAGTATGCTGTTTCCTGCATTAATCGTTCCGGCTATCCCTGCTGTACCATCACCCCAGGTCAGCGCCCCGGCATCTATGATCGCGCCATTATCCCAGAAAGTGCTTCGCACCACATAATCGCCACTCGAAAGTTCTAGGACACCACCTATTCCCACAAGATCACTGGCAATAGAGCCAACCAGAGAGTTGGCGGAGGAAGCCGTACCCACCGTACCCCCCAGCCCGTTGCCCCACGTCACGACTCCGGCATCCACAATTGCGCCATTGTTCCAATTGGTGCTGCTCACCACATAGTTGCCGTTGCTAAGCACAGTGACATCTCCCAGAAAGTCACCTGCGGTTGAACCAACCAGCGAGTTAGCGGCTGAGACAGCGCCTACCGTGCCACCCAGCCCGTTGCCCCAGGTCACCGCCCCGGCATCCACAATCGCACCGTTGTCCCAGTTGCCGCTGTTCACTACATAATTGCCATTGCTGAGTGTGCTGATACTACCGACTCCCAGAAAGTCACTTGCGGTTGAGCCAATCAGCGAATTGGCGGCTGAGATAGCACCCACCGTGCCGCCCAGCCCGTTGCCCCAGGTCACTGCACCGGCATCCACGATCGCACCGTTGTCCCAGTTAGAATTGCGTATTACGTAATTGCCGTTATTAAGCGTGGTGATGCTAACACTCAGATAGTCACTTGCGGTTGATCCTACCAGAGAGTTGGCAGCGGAGACAGCGCCCACCGTGCCGCCGAGGCCGTTGCCCCAGGTCGCAGCACCGGCGTTGACGACCGCGCCGTTGTCCCAGTTGTTGCTGAGCACCACATAATTGCCGTTAGTGAGTGCAGATATGCCGCTGGCTCCCACCTGATCGCTTGCGGTTGATCCGACCAGAGAATTGGCGGCCGAGACAGCGCCCACCGTACCACCTAGCCCGTTGCCCCAGGTCGCAGCACCGACGTTGACGGTCGCGCCATTGTCCCAGTTGCTGCTGCGTACCACATAATTGCCGTTGCTGAGGATGGTGACACCGTTTCCAACACTATCGCTTGCTGTTGAGCCGACCAGAGAGTTGGCAGCCGAGACAGCGCCCACCGTACCGCCCAGCCCGTTGCCCCAGGTCACAGCGCCAGCGTTAACGATCGCGCCGTTGTCCCAACTGGTGCTGCGCACCACATAATTGCCGTTACTGAGCACAGATATGCCGCCGCCATTTCCTATCTGATCACTGGCTCTGGATCCGACCAGAGAGTTGGCGGCCGAGACAGCGCCCACCGTACCGCCCAGCCCATTACCCCACGTCACCGCACCGGCATCCGCTGTTGCGCCATTATTCCACAGAGGAACGCTTACCACGTAATTGTCGTTGCCCAGTACGTAGATGCCACCGCTACCAACCTGATCGCTTGCGGTTGAGCCGACCAGAGAGTTGGCGGCTGAGACAGCGCCCACCGTACCGCCCAGCCCGTTGCCCCAGGTCACCGCACCGGCGTTCGCTACCGCACCGTTGTCCCAATTAGTGGTATTAACCGCGTAATTGCCATTACCAAGTATGGTGACACTGCTTCCCACCCCATCGCTTGCGGTGGAACCAACCAGCGAATTCGCGGCGGAGACCGCACCGGTCACACCTGTCGCGCTGCTACCCCAGGTCACCGCACCGGCGTTCGCTACCGCACCGTTGTCCCAACTAGCGCTGCGCACCAAATAATTGCCGTTACTCAATGTGGTGAGGCTGACTCCAACCTGATCGTTGGCAGTGGAGCCAACCAAAGAATTCGCAGCCGAGACTACGCCGGTTACACCTGCCGCACCGCTGCTCCACGTCACAGCGCCGACGTTCGCCACCGCACCGTTGTCCCAGTTGCTGTTGGGTACAAGGTAATTTCCGCTGCTAAGCGAGGTAATGCTGGATCCTACCTGATCGCTTGCGGTGCTTCCAACCAGCGAGTTAGCAGCAGAAATGACACCGCTTACACCGGTAATGCCACTTCCCCAGGTTGCTGCCCCGGCATCAACAACTGCGCCATTGTTCCAGTTGGGGCTACGAATTACATAGTTTCCGTTTCCGGCAACCGCGGTAGCGCCGAAATTTCCGATCTGATCACTCGCCGTGCTGCCCCTAATCGTCGAAATCACCCCGCCCGTTGCGCCGTTGAAGAGGTAGACGGCTCCCGCATCGGCGGCGGCGAAATCGTCACTGGGGCTGGTCACGACAATATTGCCGTTGCTCAGTACGATCATCGTCGAACCAAAACTATTGCCCACCGCTGCATTCGGATCAATCAGCTCAAAAAGATAAGTGCCGGTCAACCCGCCATTGGCGATGGTGATATTTTCGGGATCGAGCAGCAATGTACCCGCCTGCCCGGTCGGCGAGGCTGCCGATACCGTGCCGCCGACTTTCGCTTCGCCTTTCGAGGAAATCTCGATGCTGCCGCCATTGCCGCCGTAATCGCCGCCACGGGCTGACGCTTCGCCTGCAAAAACAGTCTCCCGATCCGACCAGACGACGATATCGCCGCCCTTGCCCGAGCGCTCCGCATCCACCCTGATGCTGGCGGTTGGATTGACCGTCACCGTGCGGGCATTCGGTAAACTGCTCCCCCCCTGAGGGGGAGCGGCTGAGAGCGAGCCGGAGGCGACGCTCGAAGCGTGGGGGGTGAGAGGGTTTCCCCGCGCATCGCCGCCAACCCGGATAACGCCGCCACCCAGATCGCCCGAAGCGTCCAGATCGGCGGCGTATAATTTCACATCCTGCGCCGAGGCGGTAATCGTGCCGCCCCGCTGATAGACACCGCCCGTCGCATCGTATTTTCCCGAGGCGAAGAGGCGTGATTCTTCACCCATGCCCGCCAGCAGGATACTGCCGCCGCCCTTTGCCGACATCAGTGCCCGCTCGCTGTCGATATAGCGCTCGAACGCCGCCAGAATCAACCCGCCACGCCGCCCGTTACCGCCATTAGCACGGATACTTCCCTGCTGGGCGATTGCCCTCGCGTGCAGCTCTATCGTGCCTTCATGAAATCCAACCGTATTGGCCTCGATCACCCCGGTATGATTAATCAGCCCGTCAAGCATCCCTCCCGCATCGGCAGTGCTCAACACAATATGCCCGCCATCCGCCCTGATCGTGCCCGTGTTATCCACGACCTTGCGGGTGATCTCTTCCCCGGCATCCAGCGATAATAACCCGTCACCATAAAGATCAACCGCAAAGGTTTCACCCGCGCCAAGCTGCACACGACCACCCCGGGCAACGATCAGCCCGGAGTTTTGCACCTCCGGCGCCACCAGCGCCACCAGCCCGCCTTCATGCGCCGAGATGCTCCCGGCGTTGCGTATCGCGGCATCCGCGTCGCCCGGCTGCGTGAAACTGAAGTTTCCGCTCATGAAATCGGCGTTGCTGATATTGGCCGATGAGGCGACCAGCCCGCCGACATCGACGCTCGCCCCCGCACCGAACAGCATGCCATTGGGATTGGAGAGCAATATATTGCCATTGGCAACGATGGAGCCGAGAATCGTTGAGGGGTTCCGGTCGTGGATACGATTGAGGATCGCCGAGGCGGCGGAAGGTTGCTGGAATCGCACCCGCTCGCCCGGCGCGATGTTGAAGCTGTTCCAGTTGATCACCGCCCGGTCCGTGCCCTGCGTCACCGATAGCAGACCGTCGCCCTGTACCATTCCGGCACTGCCCGCCGATACCACCCCGCCCTGCGGCAGGCTTAACGCCGTATGGGAATACAGGCACACCAGCCCGCTCAGCAGTGTCGCCGTCCGGTTCCTGAAACAAGATGTATGGATACGGCTTATTTTACGCATAACATGACAGTTTAATGCAAAAAAGTTAATATTTTTTATACCTGTCTACCTGAAAAACATACTGCACGATCCCTCTTCACTTGACGCGCCCCACTCATGGGCGTATTCTTCCGGGAATATCCAAAAAAACCCAAATATTTCCAAATTGGGCCAAAGGAGCAGAAATGAGGGCAGGACGAGTGAGATTCAGCATCGCAGCCTTGCAGGGAAGCATGCCATGAGCCTTTTTCTGTCCACCTTTGAGAAGCATATTGACAAGAAAGGACGGGTTTCCGTCCCGGCTCAGTTCCGTGCGGCGCTGGGCGGGGAACATTATCAGGGGGTCGTCGCATACCCGTCCTTTGTGCGGCCCTGCATCGAGGTTTGCCCGATGAGCCGGATCGAAGCCCTGTACAAAAGCATTGAAAGGCTCGATCCGTTCTCCGAGGAGCACGACGCCTTTGCCGGAGCGATTCTCGCCGCTTCGGTACAATTGCCGTTTGACGGCGAAGGCCGCATTATCCTGCCCGCTTCCCTGCTGGAAGAGGCTGGAGTCAATGGCGAAGCGGTGTTTGTCGGCAAGGGCGGCACGTTTGAGATATGGGAGCCGCAGGCATACCGGCTCTACGCGAAAGAAATCCGCAGGCTGGCGATGGAGCGGCGCGGCACGTTACGGGCAGAGCATGACGGATAACGCCGCAAGCGCGCATATTCCGGTTATGCTGGCGGAGGTACTGGAGGCGCTTGCCCCTGAACCGGGAGGCATCTATGTGGATGCGACTTTTGGAGCCGGAGGCTACAGCCGGGCATTGCTGGATGCCACAGATTGCCGGGTAATCGCGGTGGATCGTGACCCGGATGCGATGGCGCTTGCGCAAGCGATACAGGCAACTTACGAAGAGAGATTTAAGTTCCTGCACGGGAGATTTTCAGGCTTGGCCAGCCTGTTGACGAATGAGGGAGTAGAAAAAGTGGACGGGATTGTTTTTGATATCGGCGTTTCCTCGATTCAGATCGACCGGCCTGAGCGAGGGTTTTCCTTTAAAAACAGCGGGCCACTCGACATGCGGATGTCACAGGAAGGAACAAGCGCGATGGATATCGTCAACAGCTACGGGGAAGAGGAACTGGCCGATATCCTCTACCGCTACGGCGAGGAGCGCAAATCCCGGCGCATCGCCCGCGCCATCGTGGACAAGCGCGCCGAAGCCCCGATTGAGACTACCGATGCGCTGGCTGCCATCATCCGCAAGGCTCTCGGCGGGCCACCCGCGCCGACCGATCCGGCCACGCGCAGTTTTCAGGCATTGCGAATATATGTCAACCGCGAGCTTGATGAATTACAGGCGGCGCTTGCCGCCATACCCGGCCTGCTGAAAGCGGGCGGCAGGATGGCGGTTGTCACTTTTCACTCGCTGGAAGACCGCATTGTTAAACACTGGCTGCGCGAGCAGGAGGGTATCCGCCCCATCTCGCGGCATATGCCCGTCACCGCTCAGGAGAAAGCAACCCTGCGTGCGTTTCCCAAAATCATGCCGTCCGAGGCAGAAATCGCCCGCAACCCCCGCGCCCGCTCGGCCCGGCTGCGCTACGCCGAGAGGCTGGCATGATGCGGCGCGGGTTTATTTTCTGGTCGGCTCTGCTGCTGGTAGCGTTTATCGGTATCTACCAGCTTAAATATCAGGTGCGTGAGTTACGCCGGGATACAATTTCCCTGCGCACCGAGGTCGAGGAGGAATACCGCTCGCTGCATATCCTGCGGGCCGAATGGGCTTACCTGACACGCCCTGAGCGGCTGGCACAACTCAATGAGCGGCATCTGAAGCTGGAGAAGCTCAAACCGGGCCAGTTGATGAGCGAGGATATGCTGGACGCCGTGCCTGATCGCCTGAATGCGGAACCTGCCGTCGCGGAGACCGGGCATGGCGGGTAAGCGCGGCATCGCCCCCATCCGGGTAGCCAGTAGCGGGCGGCAAAGCATTGAGCGTGGCCGCGGGCGGCTAATCTGTATCGGGCTGGTCTTTCTGCTCAGTTATCTGACGATTGCCGTGCGGGTCGTCGAGTTGGCATTTTCGTCAGATCAAACCGCTCAGGCCGCCATAGCGCAACGCCCCGGCGAGGATATACCGCTGCTGGGGCTGATTCGTCAGGATCCGAAAGCGCTTGCCGCCCTGAAGCAAGCCGTCGAGGGCGAGCCGGAGAAGGCTGAAATCACCCTGCCCCGCGCCGATATACGGGATCGCAACGGCATCATGATCGCTACCAGCGTCGAGACTGCCTCGCTTTTTGCCGATGCAAGGGAAATTCGCCATCCGCAAAAAGTCGCGGTGCAACTAAAGCGGGTGTTGCCCGGCCTTGACCTGAAGACAACGCAAACAAGGCTGGCATCCGATAAAAGCTTCGTCTGGATTCAGCGCAACCTGACGCCCCGCGAGCAACAACAGGTCAATAATCTCGGTATTCCGGGTATTCATTTTCAAACGGAATATCGCCGTATTTACCCGCAAGGCGATTTACTCAGCCATGTGCTCGGCTTCGTCGGCGTGGATAATCACGGGCTGGCCGGAGTGGAAAAATTCTTCGACCGGCAATTACTCGAAGCGCATGAAAACAAGCCGCTCGATCTAGCCATTGACCTGCGCCTGCAATACATGCTGCAAAGCAGGCTTGCCGCCACGATGGAGGAATTCAACGCCATCGGCGCGACCGGTGTGATCGTGCATATCCCGACCGGCGAAGTCGTAGCGCTCTCCAGCCTGCCGTCTTTCGATCCGCACCACCCCGGAAAAGCTGACCCGGACGCGCTGTTTAACCGGGCTACGCTTGGAACCTACGAGCTTGGCTCGACGTTCAAGACCTTCACCCTCGCTATGGCGCTGGAGAATGGCGTCGGCATGCGCGACGGCTACGACGCCACGCACCCCATACGCGTCGGCGGCTTCACCATCACTGATTATCACGCCAAGGCGCGCTGGCTGAGCGTGCCGGAAATTTTTGCCTATTCCTCCAATATCGGCACGGTCAGAATGGCGATGGAAATCGGCAAAACGCGTCAGAAGAAGTTTCTCGGGAAACTGGGATTGCTGGAGCCGGTTTCACTGGAGTTGCCTGAGCGGGCGCAACCGCTTTACCCCGCCGACTGGAGGGATATCAACATGATGACGATTTCCTACGGGCACGGTATTTCCGTCTCGCCGATGCACCTCGTGCAGGCAGTCTCATGGCTGGCCGGGGACGGTAAAAAACGCCGCATGACGTTGCTGAAAACCGATCCCGCCGCCACACCCGGCGGCGAGATCGTCAAAGTGGAAACCTCGCGGCAGGTTCGCCGCCTGATGCGCACCGTCGTGCAATACGGCACGGCCCGTCAGGGTGAAGCCCCCGGCTACCGTATCGGCGGAAAGACCGGCACATCGGAGAAAATATCAGGTAAGCGTTACAGCACCCATGCGCGGATTGCCTCCTTTATCGGGGTGTTTCCGACGGAAAGGCCGGAATACGCCGTCTTTGCTATGATTGACGAGCCGAAAGGCATCAAACGCACCTATAATTATGCTACGGGCGGCTGGGTCGCCGCTCCGCTGGTCGCCGATCTCGTGGGTCAAATGGGGCCGATGCTGGGAATTCAGCCGGTATTCGACATGCCTGCCGATGAGATGGATCAATTCTGGGAAGAACTCCATGAGCGTGAGAAGCGTGGTATTCGCGGACAATTGCATGCTGCGGCTTACCGTCCTCGGTGATGCGGCGGCGCGGGCGGGCGTCAGCGTGTCGGGTGATGCCGAAGTGACCGGCATCACCGCCGATTCACGCGAGGTGCAGCCGGGTTATGTATTCGCCGCTATCCCCGGCAATACCGCTGACGGGGCGCGCTTCATCCCGCAGGCAATTGAAAAGGGCGCATCGGCCATCCTGTGCGCCCGCGCATCGGAAGCCTTTGTTCCAAAGGGCATCGCCCGCATCGCGGCGGATAACCCCCGGCTGGCGCTGGCGCTGATGGCATCCGCATACTATACGCCGCAACCGGCGCATATCGTGGCCATCACCGGCACAGACGGTAAAACCTCAACCGCGGAGTTTATTCGGCAATTATGGGAGCATCAGGGGAAGAAAGCCGCCACACTCGGCACGCTGGGAGTGCGCTCGGATCACCTTGCGGAACCTCTCGCTTTTCCCAACACCACCCCCGACCCCGTGGTGCTGCATCGCATTTTGCAAAAACTGGCGCGAGCGGGTATTGACCACGTCGCACTCGAAGCATCGAGTCACGGGCTGGATCAGTACCGGCTCGACGGCCTTACCCCGGAAGCGGCGGTTTTTACCACTTTCGGCAGCGACCACGGGGATTATCACCCCACTCCGACTGATTATTTCACCGCCAAGGCGCGGCTGTTTTCCGAATTACTCCCGCCCGGGGCGCGGGCCGTCCTCAGTGACAGCATTGAGAAAGCCCCTCACCTCCCGGCAAGTGAACGCAATCATTTACTGGAGCTTTGCCGCCGGGAGCGCCGCCATATCGTCATTACCTACGGCCCGCATGGCCATGCGCTTCAACTCCTCAGCGCCGTACCGAATGCAAAAGGCATAGAAATACATATCGTATTATGGGGCCGCGAGTGGCGGGGAACCCTGCCGCTTTACGGCAGTTTTCAGGTGATGAACGCACTGGCCGCTATCGGCGCGGTCGCCCGGGAGGAAAACGAGCTGGATACGTTGCTTGACGCCCTGCCGCACCTGAAGGGCGTGCCCGGGCGCATGGAAAAAGCCGGTGTTACCAAAGCAGGCGCGCCGGTTTTCGTTGATTACGCCCATACCGCACAGGCTTTGGGCAAGGCTCTGGAAGCGCTGCGGCCTCATACGGCAGGCAGGCTGCATGTGGTATTCGGCTGCGGCGGCGACCGCGACCGCGCCAAGCGCCCTGAGATGGGACGTGTGGCATGCGGGCTGGCGGATGTCGTCACCGTCACCGACGACAACCCAAGGAGTGAAGACCCGGCGGCAATCCGGCGGGAAATACTGGCCTCCTGCCCGGACGCCTATGAAACCGGGGATCGGACTCAGGCCATCCGTGAGGCCATCGGCAGGCTGGGGGCCAAAGACGTGCTGGTCATTGCCGGAAAGGGGCATGAGACAACGCAAACCATCGGGCAGGATGTCCGCCCTCACGATGACGCGGCGGTCGTGCGGGATATATTAAAATAGTATTCGCACGGCAATTTTCTTGCCTTTTTTGCATTTTAATAAAAAATTCACCCCTGTTGGCCATAGTGTAGTGAATAAACTTATGATATATTAATACCCGTAGGCTAATCATGTCATCATATCCGCATATATCCCGCTTGCGGGCTTCACAGGCGAAAACCGCCGCCATACCCGCTTATGCGTCCCTGTTCGGCGCGGTATTGCTGCTGACATGGCTATTCGTCATGGCATTATCACTTCCCGCGCATGCGCAGGATAATGAGTTGCCACCGCTGCCGGAAACATCCGCTCCGGCTGATCTTCCGCCGCCGCCCAACTCAGCGCTGCCGCCGGGCGTTGAGCCTAGCGACGATATGGATTTTAATTTACCGGCCCTGCCATCGGTTACCAATGAAGCTCTGGAGAAATTCACGCCCGAGCGGCTCCTTCAGGAAACAGACCGCTTCTTTTCTTCCGCGCCGATCATGCCCGGAGATGAACCGGAACCGCCGGTGGATGAGGCCAGCGACAATCCACTTCCTTCCACTCAAAAATCGGTTGAAAATGACCAGAAGCCAATTAAGAAAATAGAGAAAAAGCCTGATACACCGCCCTACAGCTTTAAATCCGTTCGTCTTCCTCCCGAGCTATACAGAAAACACTATTCGGATGAAAACCGCCACCTGCCGGTGGCCGTTTTTGAGAGAGATTTGAATCAGGCGGTTGTTGACGCCGCCGCAGCCGCCGACATCAACAGCCTGCTGGCTTTCGCAGGGCAACCACGCCTTTCAGGTCACGGTGTCTCGGGAGAAACCCCGCTGATTGCCGCCGTGCGACACGGCAACCGCGAAATCGTTCTGTGGCTGCTGCGCCAGAAAGTCGCCGCCGACGATACCGATGCCTATGGATTGAGCGCCCTGCACTACGCCGCATTCTCGGGCGATGCGCCGATACTGCGCGCCCTGCTGTCCTTTAAGGCCGACCCGAATCAAAGCGATGCTAACGGCAATACTCCGCTGATGATGGCAGCCCGCAGCGGCGGTGAGAATGCGGTTGCCGTCCTGTTGCAATACGGCGCGAATATCAGCGCCCGTTCCGTCAGCGGCGAAACGGCGTTGCGCATGGCTACGCTATCCGGCAACCGGTCGGTGGAAGACCAACTCCTCGCCGCCGGCGCTCCGGCGCAAGCCTTGCGGTAACGCGCCGCCGATCAGTGTTGCATGCGTTCAAGCCCGCCGGGCAAATAATCGTGATACCCACCCGCCACGACTATAGGCTTGCGGTATCCTTTGGGTAGCCGTATGCTGGCTGCGGTTTGTTCAGCCTTGCAGATTCACCATGCACCACACCCACGGAAAAGCCGCTACAGATGTCCCGCAGCCGGATTATTTTGTCTTTAACCGGCACAATCTGACGGAAGCGGAACGCATCATCGCCAGATACCCCTCGGGCCGCCAGCAAAGCGCCGTTATGCCGCTGCTGACGCTAGCCCAGAAACAGCATGATAACTGGTTGCCGAAAGCCGCGATGGATTATATCGCCGACATGCTTGGCATGCCGCCCATCAAAGTCTACGAAGTCGCCACGTTTTACACCATGTATAATGTGCGGCCGGTCGGGCGGTATCATGTTCAGCTATGCACGACAACGCCCTGCTGGCTGCGTGGATCGGATGGTATTGCAAAAGCGTGCGAGCACCATTTAGGCGTGCGCATGGGAGAAACGACCTTCGACGGCATGTTTACCCTGAGCGAAGCCGAATGCCTTGGCGCATGCGTCAACGCACCGATGATGCAGGTATCGAGCGCCGCAGGGGACGCCTATTTCGAGGATCTGACGCCGGAAAATGTGACGGAAGTACTTGACGGGCTGGCGGCGGGCCGTTCGGTCACGCCCGGCTCGCAGTCGGGACGCATCTCCTCGGAACCGGCAGGCGGGCTGACCAGCCTGAAAGACACAAAACGGCAGGCGGGATAATTATATGCTCAGGGACGAAGACCGCATATTCACCAATCTCTACGGGATGAAGGACTGGACGTTGCAAGGAGCGCTTTCCCGCGGCGACTGGGATGGCACGGCAAGTATCCTCAAGCTCGGGCAGGAGGAAATCATTGAGCGCGTCAAGAAATCGGGGCTGCGCGGGCGCGGCGGCGCAGGATTTTCCACCGGGCTGAAATGGTCGTTCATGCCCAAACAATCCGATGGACGCCCCTCTTACCTTGTGGTCAACGCCGACGAGGGCGAGCCGGGAACCTGCAAAGACCGCGATATGATGCGCCATGATCCGCACAAGCTGATCGAAGGCTGCCTGATCGCCGGTTTTGCTATCCGCGCCGTCGCTGCCTATATCTATATTCGCGGCGAATTCGTTGAGGAGGCCAACCGGCTCGAGCATGCCATCCGGGAAACCTACGAGGCTGGCTATCTGGGCAAGAACGCTTGCAAATCGGGATTCGGTTTCGATGTGTATGTCCATCGCGGCGCGGGAGCCTATATTTGCGGTGAGGAAACCGCGCTGATCGAATCACTCGAAGGCAAAAAAGGCCAGCCGCGCCTGAAACCCCCCTTCCCTGCCATGGCCGGGCTGTATGGTTGCCCGACGACGGTCAATAACGTTGAGAGCATCGCCGTTGTGCCGACCATTCTGCGGCGCGGGCCGGAATGGTTCGCCGGGATTGGCCGCGAGAATAATACCGGAACTAAAGTCTTCTGCATTTCCGGGCATGTGAATCATCCCTGCAACGTCGAGGAAGCGATGAGCATTCCGCTGAAGGAACTGATTGAGAAACACGCGGGCGGTGTGCGCGGCGGCTGGGATAATCTGCTGGCGGTCATCCCCGGAGGCTCTTCGGTTCCGGTGATTCCCAAATCCATCTGCGATACGGTGCTGATGGATTTCGACGCCCTGCGCGAAGTCAAATCCGGCTTAGGGACGGCGGCGGTGATCGTTATGGATAAATCGACCGATATCGTCAAAGCTATCGCCCGGCTGTCGCAGTTTTATAAACACGAATCCTGCGGCCAGTGTACGCCCTGCCGCGAGGGAACCGGCTGGCTGTGGCGGCTGATGGAGCGCATGGTTACCGGCGAGGCCGACCGTGCCGAGATTGACAGGATGCTCGATATCGCCGGGCGGATCGAAGGCCATACCATCTGCGCGCTCGGTGACGCCGCCGCATGGCCGGTGCAGGGCTTAGTCCGCCATTTCCGCCCCGAGATCGAACGCCGCATTGATGAGTTTTCGAGAAAGCGGGCGGCTTAATTCTTCCTTGTGTACCTTAAGGCCTTCCCTGATGACCCATTACGGTCGGCTTTAGTTTTGTGATATGTTTATGGCTGAGTTTCATTTCACTTTAGGAGGCTGCGTTAAGAACAGTGTCTATTGTCTTTCAACTTTATTTTTTCTCAGAAAAATAAAGTTGCGCTCAAACGCCGCTAAGGCTTACGCACTGCCAGCATCCACCTGTGGGATGCTGGCCAAGGATAAGATACAGCATTACCTGTGGGATGCTGGTCCTATAACAACACAGAGCACCCCGCATGCGGGTGCTGTGATGCGCACACTGGCGGCCACCAGTCTATCATTCCAAATAATGGGACATTCTTA
>JAKFYP010000002.1 GCA_021730835.1 Alphaproteobacteria bacterium | reverse complement strand
GCTTTAAGAACGGCATCCTGCCTGTCGTGCTGCCGCAGGCGCAGGTGGACGCCCTGATGCACGCCGCCGAAGCGGGCCTGCCGGTGACGGTTGATCTGCCGAACCAGACCATCCGGGCCGAAAACCGGAGCTATGCGTTCGAGGTTGATCCGTTCCGCAAGCATTGCCTGTTAAACGGGCTGGACGATATCGGCCTGACGCTCGGGAAAACCGCCGCGATTGACACGTTCGAGCAACAGCAACGCGCCGCCGCCCCGTGGCTTTACGGTCATTAAGCGTGTCCTCCCCCTGCCCTTTATGCAATCCGCTGCGGTACTGGCCCGAGGCGCTGATCGTCGGGCGGCTGGATGCCTCCACGGTATTGCTCAGCCGGGATCAGTATTTTTTCGGCTGGACGCTGGTAGTCTCCGATCACCATGCGGAGGATCTCTATGCGCTGGATGCGGTGCAAAGAGCGGCGTTTGACGCCGATATCGCGGCGGTATCGCGGGCGCTTCAGGCGATTCTTCGCCCGGAGCGGATGAATTACGCGACCTTCGGCAACGTCACGCCGCATTTACATACCAACCTGATCCCGCGTCACCGCCATGACGGCCATTGGGGCGATGCACCCTGGCCACACACTCCGAAGGAGGCGGACGCAGGAGAACTCAGCGGGCTGGCCGGGCAATTACGCGTAAAAGCGGGGATCAGGGCGTTGGAATCAGCGCGGCGCGCAGCCAGTGCGCCACCCGCCTGACCTGCTCGTCTTCCATCAGGGCGGGAGCATGGCCGCATCCCGGGAATTCCACCAAGCTCACATTGGGCCGCTTCGCCATCTCGCCCGCCACCGCCTTGGGCAATACGTCGGATGTCTCCCCGCGCAGCAGCAATACCGGGCATTCCACCTTCATCCACGTTTCCATGAGATTAACGTCGGTAATCTCACGAAAGTTTTTGGTCTGCTCACGGTAAGGCGTCAGGATATCGGGATCGTAAGCCAGCGTGAACGTATCCTCCTCGATTTCCCAGATGCTATAGCCTAAAAACCGCCGCCAGTGCATGGGGTCTTTAATGCCAAACGGCTGGGCGACCTCGCGCAAATACTCTTCCGCCTCAGCGCGGGACTCAAACACATGGCGCACCCCGGCATAGGAGACAATGCGCTCCATCGCCGCCGCCGGGATCATTGAGCCGATATCGCCCAGCACCAGCCGCCCGACGCGCTCGGGATAGCCCGCCGCCAGAGTCATGCCGATGATGCCGCCCATTGACGTGCCGACCCAGCGCACGCACTCCAGATCGAGATAATCGAGCAGGGCAAGGCAATCCGCCACATATGTGCCGTAATGATAGCCGGATTTATCCTCCAGCCAGTCACTATAGCCCCGTCCGGCCATATCAACCGATATCACCCGGAAATCAGGCAACAGCCCGGCGGCGAGGAAATCGAAATCATGGGCATTGCGCGTCAGCCCGTGCACACAGAAGACCACCGGCGCATCTTCCCTGTCTCCCGGCCAGTCGAGATAGCCGATCCGGTGCGCGGGCGCACCACCCTCTTTCGCTGGCGTGATATAATATTGTGGCTCAGGAACGCTCATCGCATCATATCTGGTTTGAGCGAGCTATACCAGATATGGTGCACCGCGAAAACAGCTATTGTCGTTCAACTTTATTTTTCCGAGAAAAAATAAAGTTGCGCTCAAACGCCGCTAAGGCTTACGCAACACATGTTGCGAGCTGGCAGTCGCCAGCCTGTCATTCCAAATAATGGGGCATGCTTATTTGGAATGACTATATTTTACCTGTCCTTCTACACCGCGCAATATCCCTCCAGCCACTCCCGCTCCTGCATATCCAGATACGGGGCAAGCACGGCGATAACCCGCGCATGGTAAGATTTCAGCCATTGCTTTTCCGCCTGCCGCAACAGGGCCATATCCACCAGCCGTGGATCAACCGGGGCCAGCGTCAGCGTCCGGAACGCAAGGAATTCCTTGTTCTCGCCTTCCTCTCCCTGCTCCACCAGCACGAGATTCTCAATACGAATCCCGTATTCCCCTTCCCGGTAATAACCCGGCTCATTGGAGAGGATCATCCCCGGCTCCAGCGCCGCATCGCCGCCGCGCTTGCCGATACGTTGCGGCCCCTCATGCACGCATAGATAACTGCCGACGCCGTGGCCGGTTCCATGATCGTAATCCAGCCCGGCCTCCCAGAGCGGGCGGCGCGCCAGCGCGTCAAGCTGCCCGCCGGTCGTGCCTTTGGGAAAACGCGCCGTCGCCAGCGCGATATGCCCCTTGAGCACGCGGGTGAAATGCTCGCAGAATTGCAAGGAAGCGTGACCGCCGCACACCAGCGTGCGGGTAATATCCGTCGTGCCGCCGGGATATTGCCCGCCGGAATCGAGCAGCAGCACATCTCCCGGCGCAATCACGCGGCTGGATTTCGCATCGGCGCGATAATGCACGATCGCCCCGTTCGGGCCGCACCCGGCAATGGTGGCAAAACTCGGGCCACGATAACCGGCGTATTCCTCCCGAAACGCCGCCAGCTTATCCACCACGTCCAGTTCCGTGATGTGTTCCTCCACAGGCAAAGTGTCGAACCAGCGCAGGAATTTCACCAGCGCCACGCCGTCATGCAGATGCGCCTCTTGCATGCCGTCAATTTCCGCTTTATTTTTCTTTGCTTTCGGCAGGGCGCAGGGATCGGTGAAATGCTCTACCGCCGCTCCGCCCTGCCGCAGCATGTGCTCAAAGCGAACGGCTGTCGCGGCGGGATCGTAACCTACGCGCTTTTTCGCATGGCCCAGCGCCAGCAAATGCCGCTCCATCTCACCCGGCGGATGCAGGATCGCATCTTTCTCCAGTTCGGCGCGGACATGAGCGCTCAGCTTGCCGGGATGGATAAACAGGTCAACCGTGGCATCGGCATGCAGCACGGCGTAACATAATGGCAACGGGTTATAGGGAATATCCCCGCCACGAATATTGAGCAGCCAGGCAATGCTGTCGGGCATGGAGAGGATGCAGGCGTCCAGCCCCGCCTCGTTGAGCGATGCCGCGACTTCCTCGCGCTTTTCCGCCGAGGGCTTCCCGGCATACGCTATCGGATGCAAAAACACCGCCTCTGTCGGCTCATCCGGGCGGCCCTGCCAGATGAGATCAACCGGGTTAGCCGTCAGCGGCCTGAAGAGAATCGCTCTCCGGCGCGTTTTTTTCTCCAGCGTTTCAATCTGGCACAGCGTATGCAGCATGGGATCGTAACCCGCAACCGCTCCCTCCGGCAGGCTGGCGCCGAGATATTCACCGGAGGTTTTATCGGCGGAGTTATAGACCGCATAGAGCCGTGAATCCACTTCAAGCGATGCTTGCAGGGTATAGCGGCCATCCACAAACAGCGCCGCCTTATCCGCCAGCACCGCCAGTATCCCCGCCGAGCCGTCGAAGCCCGAAAGCCAGGTAACCCGCCGGGCACAGGCCGGGGAATACTCCCCCTGATATTCATCCGTTACCGGGAGCAAAAACGCGTCAATTCCCTGCTCCTGCATACGGGCACGCAGGGCGGAGAGTCGCTGGTCGAAAGTAGTTTCACGCATAAAAGAAGTAGAATGGCCTGAAAAATAAGTAATCATGAAGGATTTTATATTGCGATGCAATCAGTAAAGGTGTATGGAGGCCGCATGTATATTTTTGAATATGTTATTAAAAGAACCCGCGTAGCTTCGTTTTTTCTTGTATTTTCGATCCTTGCGGCAGGCTCGGTTCTCTCTAAAGAAGCGGCATCCGCCGAAGCTTTTCACCCGGCTATTATCTATGAATCGCGTGACGGCAAGGGCGATTCCGGCTTTCTCAATTCGGTCAGCAAAGGCGCGAAGCTGGCGCATGACGAGGTCGGCATTGACTACAAGGAGTACGTACTC
Organism: Alphaproteobacteria bacterium; assembly: GCA_021730835.1. Lineage (GTDB taxonomy): Bacteria > Pseudomonadota > Alphaproteobacteria > Rickettsiales > UBA998 > JAKFYP01. The sequence continues at coordinate 13,818 of JAKFYP010000002.1, read as the reverse complement.
CCGGAGGGCCGCGACCGCGCCGATTTCATGGCCGAAGTCGCTGAGAAGGAAACTACCCATATCATTGCCGTCGGGTTTCAGAATGTCGTGCCGGTGCTGTCGCTGGCCGATCGTTTCCCCGAAGTGAAGTTCACCGTCATTGACGGGACGATCCCGCCCCTGTTCAACAACGTGCAGTCTATTACCTTCAAGGATCACGAAGGCGCGTTTCTCGTCGGCATGGTCGCGGGCTATGTCTCCAAAACCGGCAAGGTCGGGTTTATCGGCGGCATGGATGTGCCGCTGATCAGCAATTTCGCGCTGGGTTTTTATCAGGGAGCGCGCTACGCCAACCCCGATATCGAACTGATCCGCGATACGGTCGGCGAGAATGTTTCCGCATGGAGCAACCCCGAGCGCGCCAAACAACTGGCCCGCAAACAATATAACAGCAGCGGCGTTGATGTGATTTTCGCGGCGGCGGGCGGCTCGAGCATCGGCGTGCTCGAAGCGGCAGAGGAAATGGGGAAACTCGCTATCGGCGTGGATACCAACCAGAACGGCTATTTTCCCGGTACGGTACTGACCTCAATGGTCAAGCGGGTGGACAAAGTGATTTACGACAACCTGACCAACTCCTTCAGCGGACGCTGGGAGCCGGGCATCAAATATCTCGGTATCCGCGACAACGTGCTGGATTACGCCGTGGACATCAACAATAAAGACCTCATCAGCAAGGAAATCATCGACAAGGTGGAAGCGGCGAAAGACCAGATCATCCGCGGCCAGCTTAAAGTCGAGATGTATACTCCTTATTAAGTGCTCTTGCCGCGAAAACCCTTGATTACGCCCGCCCGATAAGAGAAAGTGCGGCGCATGCAGCTTACCTTATATAATAGCCTGACGCGCAAGAAAGAGCCGTTTGAACCGCTCAATCCCGAAAATGTGCGCATGTATGTCTGCGGCCCGACGGTCTACGCCCGCCCGCATCTGGGCAATGCCCGCTCGGTGGTGGTCTATGACGTGCTCTATCGCCTGCTGCGGCATCTCTACGGCGAGGCACAGGTGACGTATGTGCGCAACATCACCGATGTTGATGACAAGATCATCACCGCCTCAGGAGAGCGCGGGATTTCCATCAATGCCCTGACTCATGAGGTCACGGAACAGTTTCATGCCGATATGGCGGCGCTGGGCTGCCTGACGCCGACCCATGAGCCGAAAGCCACCGGGCACATTCCGGAGATGATCGCCATGATCGAAGCGCTGATTGCCAATGGATGCGCTTATGCCGCCGAAGGTCATGCCCTGTTTGATGTCACCGCCGCGCCTGAGCACACCGCTGATTCCCCGCCGTGGCATTACGGCATGCTCTCCGGGCGCAGCGTTGGGCAGCAGGCGGCGGGGGCGCGGGTTGCCGTTGAGGCCTATAAAAAACACCCCGGCGATTTCGTGCTGTGGAAACCGGCGGATGCAGCGGATGACGCTTCATGCGTTTTCGACTCGCCCTGGGGAAAAGGCCGACCGGGCTGGCATATCGAATGCTCGGCGATGGCGACAAAATATCTCGGCGGTACGTTCGATATTCACGGCGGCGGGGCAGACCTGAAATTCCCTCATCATGAAAACGAGATTGCACAGGCGCGCTGCTCCGATCCGTCATCGGAATTTGCGCGCTGCTGGGTGCATAACGGATTCCTGACCGTCAACGGCGAAAAAATGGCCAAATCCGCCGGGAATTTCATCACGGTGCGGGATTTGCTGGATCAGGGTGTTGACGGGGAAGTGATTCGGCTGGCCCTGCTCTCAAGCAAATACAACGAACCTCTCAACTGGACGGATAAGCTGGTTGAGGATGCGTCTGCAATACGATTATCATTATCCAGAATTTATGGAAGTTTCGCAGCTTTCTATGAAATGAAAGAACTAGAAACCAATCACTTTTGGATGACCACTGAGCTTGATATGGATGTTAAAGCGGCATTATTGAATGATCTCAATACTCCCAAAGCATTTTCTCACATATATGAGCAAATTAGAGAATGCAGAAAGTTGGAGGAAAGCAGTTCAACTGACGATACTTGTATCATTGAATTCATAAAATTAATCAAATCGCTGCAAATAGTTGGAATTACCCATGATGCACAAACAGCCGCTGAATTTCAAAGAAGCATAGAAAATGATACCGGAGAAAACTTTACGCAAAGAAGGATGATTGGTGATAAAATTTTCGCCCGCGCCGCCGCCAAGGCCGCGAAGAACTGGGCCGAGGCCGACCGCATCCGCGATGAACTCAAAGCCGAAGGTATCATATTAGAAGATCGCCCCGACGGCACAACCATCGGGCGAAAGGCGTGAGCGTATGACACCGCTGCCGGAAACCACTCTCACACGCCCTGACTTTACGCTAATCGCCGGGCTGGTGGAGCCACATGCCCGGGTGCTTGATATCGGTTGCGGGTCGGGAGAATTGCTGGCCCTGCTGCGCGAGAAAAAACAGACCGGCGGGCGCGGTATCGAGCTTGACGGCGGCAAGGTTAATGCCGCAATTGCCCGGGGGCTGGCGGTCGTGCAGGGGGACGCCGATATGGATCTCTCCTGCTACCCGGCGCAATCCTGCGATTACGTCATCTCCAGCCAGACCTTGCAGGCCATGAAAAACCCCCGCGCCGTGCTGGGCGAACTGGCGCGCATCGGGCGGCATGTTATCCTGTCCGTGCCCAATTTCGGCTACTGGCGCAACCGGCTTTATCTGGGCCTGAAGGGCCGTATGCCGGTGACCAGCCAGTTGAGTTATCAATGGTATGAAACGCCCAATATCCATTTTTGCACCCTGACCGATTTCGTCGAGCTGTGCGAGGATATGGGACTGCCGGTGCTGCGCCGCATCGCTATTCGGGAGGGCGGTCATCACCATGAATTCCGGGGCCGGAATCTCAGGGAAAATCTGCTGGCCACACAGGGCGTATTCCTGCTGGCGGGTAAAAGCTGAGTGATGATCCGGTGATCCGACACCGACATCATATACGCCAGTGACGCGCCAGCAGTTCCAGCGCTTCGCAGACCGGGCGGCGCGGCATTTCATGATGCACGCATAACCCGATCACCGCATCGAGCCACCCCGCCTCCGCCAGCAGGCGGGCCGCCTCATTATATTCCGCCTCGCGCTCCTGCCGCCAGTCTGGATCATCCTGCCGCATTTCACGCGCCGTATTTTCCCATTGCACGCATGCTAAAGCGGGTACGCCGTATTTCAGCGTATAAAGCCAGCGCAGGCGCAACCCAGCCCGATGCTGCCCGTCGGTGATGTATCCTTGCACCAGCAGGCGGTCGAGTAACTCGCCGGTCAGCCCAAGCGCCTTCATCCGCCGCAGCTCGGGCGTGCCTTTGTCTGTCGCCTCACGATGTATTTTCGGCCTGCCCCGACGTTGTGAGAATACCATACCCACCTCCCGTCCATGCAGGCTGCACATATGCACACCGGCCCGGAAGGGAAAATCTATGGATAGAGCCAGAGTTTCCGCCAGCTATCGCCTTCGCGCTCAAACGCAACGCGGCGATGCAGGCGATGCGCCCCCTCATGCCAGAACTCAAACCGCTGCGGCACGATGCGCCAGCCCGACCAGTGCGGCGGGCGGGGAATTTCTCCTCCCTCGAAGCGTGCCTGCATTTCTTCGATGCGTTGCTTCAGCGCATCGGGCGACGGCATCGCTTCGGACTGCACGGACGCCCACGCGCCGATCTGCGACATGCGGTCGCGGCTGGCGAAATAAGCATCCGCCTGCGCGGTTTCCACCGGCGACGCCCGCCCGGAAATACGCACCTGTTTTGCCAGCGGCATCCAGTAAAAACAAAGCGCCGCGTTGGGGTTGGCGCGGATAGCCTTGCTCTTGGCGCTGCCAAGGTTGGTATAAAATACAAAGCCCCGCGCATCCCATTCCTTGAGTAATACGATACGCACGGCGGGCATATCCTCAAACACTGTCGCCAGCGACATCGCCGTCGGCTCGCGGAGTTCCCCGCAGGATCGCGCTTCCTCAAACCACTGGTCAAACAGCAAGAACGGACCCTGTGCGTCTTCTGATTCATCCATATGCAACTCTCATTCTCATATACCTATTGTTTTTTTACAGGCTTTGGAATATGAATCTGCTCGTGGCGTTTTTCTCAATTCGCCATGTAACGAGGGGAGGCGTCCTGCCGAACTACAGTCCGGCGGAACCAAAACCCGTCAGTTTCCAATGTAAACCTGTTTAAGGAGAAGACACATGTCTGCATCGTCCGTTATGAAAAAAACCATTCTGGCTACCGCCGCTGTTGCTGCTATTGCCGGTTTCTCTCTGTCCGCTCAGGCTGAAGACGCCGCTAAAGAAAAATGCTACGGCGTTTCCAAAGCCGGTAAAAACGACTGCGCTTCCGCCGGTCATTCTTCCTGCGCCGGTTCCTCCAAAACCGATGCTGACCCGAATGCGTGGATCAGCGTTCCCAAAGGCCTGTGCGAAAAACTGGCTGGCGGCTCGATGAACCCGCAATCCTGATTGCATTACGAACGGGGGCGAGGCATCACCATGTGTGCAGCATCCGCTTCCGGTGGGTATTACCGTGGCCCGGCTCCCGCATCGGCGGGGGTTGGGCTGCGTGCCCCGCATTATCAGGCCTTGCGCGAAGCACATCCGCCGCTTGGATTCCTTGAGATCCACCCGGAAAATTACTTCGGCGGCGGCAAGGCCATTGAAACGCTGGAATATTTTTCACAACATTATCCTCTCAGTTTTCATTGTGTCGGCCTGTCGCTGGGTTCCTCAGAGAAGGTGGATGCCGCGCATCTGGATGCACTTGCGGCGCTGGCGGAACGCTTCAGCCCGGTGCTGATTTCCGATCATGTCTCGTGGAGCATGAGCGGCAACGCCCATCTCAACGACCTGCTGCCCCTGCCCTACACCGAGGAGACTCTCAGCACGGTCAGCGGCCATATCGCGCAGGTACAAGACAGGCTGGGGCGCGCTATCCTTGTCGAAAACCCGTCTACCTATCTTGCTTTCGGGCATTCGACCATGCCGGAGCCGGAATTTATGGCGCAACTGGCGCACAATACCGGCTGCGGATTGCTGCTCGACGTGAATAATATTTTCGTGCAACTGCATAATAACGGCGGTGACGTGGAGAGCTATCTTGCGGCGCTCGAAGGCGCGCCGGTCGGGGAAATCCATCTGGCCGGGCATACCGAACAAACGCTCGGCGATACCAAAACCCTGCTGATTGACACGCATAACCGCCGCGTGCGCGAGGAGGTCTGGGCGTTCTATGAGAAAGCGCTTCGGCAATTCGGGCCGACTCCCACTATGATCGAATGGGATCGTGACCTGCCGGAGCTTTCCGTGTTGCTGGAAGAAGCCGCGAAAGCGGATGCCGTTTGTGCGTCGGTTTGCGGCAAAGCGAGGCGCTATGCGGCTGGCTGAACTGCAACGCAACTTCGCGCATGCCATGCTGGCGGGCGATAACAGCGCCGTTGCCGCTACCCTCACCGGCGCGCCGGAATTGATCCCCGAACGGCTGGAGATATACCGCAACAACGTATTCGCCAGTTTACACGACGTGCTGAAAAACACGTTTCCCGCCTGTCTTGCGCTGGTCGGCGACGGGTTCTTCATGCGGCTGGCCTATGATTACATCCGCGCCAACCCTCCCGGCAAAGCCTGCCTGCTATATTTTGGCGGTGGGTTCCCTGTCTTTATCAACGGGTATGAGGCGGCGGCCAGCGTTGCTTATCTCGGCGATGTGGCGCGTCTGGAATGGGCGCTGCATGAAGCCGGAAACGCACCGGATGAAATCCTGCTGGCGGAAGAAGAGGTCAGCGAGATGGATGATGCGGCCTTGCGATCCCTGCGGATCGGGCGGGCCGGGCATGTGCGCCTGCTGGAGTCGCGCTGGCCGGTCGATGATATCCACGCCTATACGCAAGCGCCCGACGGCCCGGCTCCCGATATGGCGCAGGGAGATTTCCGCCTTGCAGTGTGGCGCGGGGCCGATCATCGCGTCTACAGCGCCCGTATCGGCGGCGGCGTGTTTGCCGCACTTGATTTACTTGGCGAAAATGCTAGTTTCTCCGACTCATATCATGTACTGGCCGCTTTTGAGCAGCATACCGACGCCCCCACCTGGCTAGCACAGGCGTTGGGGCGGCGCTGGCTGAAACGTGCTTCCAACTGAAAGGAATCTTCCCATGTTTGCAAAAATCTGTCCCTGCCTGTCCAAGGTCAAATACCTGCTCGATGAAATCGCCCGGCCTTTCTCCCTGTTATTTCTGCGGTTTTATGTCGCCGCAGATTTTTTCAAATCCGGCATGCTCAAGTTCAACACCTACCTGAATGACGACTGGAGCAGCACCCTGTTTTTATTTAAGGAAGTGCACCCCGTGCCGTTCCTGCCCGCTGAAATCGCCGCCCCGATGGCGGTCATCGGAGAGCTTGGCCTTTCCATCCTGCTGATGTTCGGTCTGGCCGGACGCGCCGCGGCATTGGGCCTGCTGGGTATGGCGATGGTCATCGAATTCCAGTTCGCCTATAACGACCCCTCGACCGTCAGCCTGCCGGAATATCTGTTCTCGCTGCTCAATGCGCTGGTGCATCTCAACGGCGGCCTGATTACCCCGGCGCAATACCCCCAGCATCTGCAATGGATGCTCATGCTGCTCGTGCTCGTTTGCTGCGGGGTCGGGAAAGTCTCGCTCGATCACGTTATCGGTAAATGCTGCCGCAAGCGCTGCATGGCCAAACCGGATGTGACCGTCACCGGAGGCGAAAAAGCGTAAGGGAAAATCCTCCCGGCGCATTCCACCATGCGGATTATCAGCGGCAGCCTGCGCGGCAGGAAACTGGAGATGGAAACCGGACGCGATATCCGCCCGACACTGGGGCGCGTGCGCGAAGCGGTCTTTAACGTCATCGCGCATGCCACACCTCCGGGCGATTTTCCCGCTTATCTGGAAGGGCAATCGGTTGCGGATATCTGTTGCGGCAGTGGGGCGCTCGGGCTGGAGGCCATCTCTCGCGGCGCGGCTCACGCCACCTTCATTGACAAAAATCCGGGTACGCTGGCGCTGGCCCGACGCAACGCCGCTACGCTTGGCGTTGAAGAGCAATGCCGGTTTATCGCCGCCGATGCCGCGGCGCTGCCCACTGTCACACGACAACATGCGCTGGCCTTGCTCGATCCGCCTTATGGGCTTGGAATTACCGCAGCGATACTGCGCGAACTGGATAAAAAAGCATGGCTGTTACCGGGTGCAATGGTCGTCGTGGAAACCGGCAAGAGAGATACCGTTCCCGAAGCCGAATCCTTCACCCTGCTGCGCGAGCGCCGCTACGGTAACGCCCGCGTATTGTTTTTTGCATATGGTGTGGCGACCGCTTAATTACCCCAACCATCCCAAGGCCACCTGATGCTTTTTAAGTCACGGTGATGAGGGCAAGGTATTACTTTAGTTTATAGAGACCATTGCACAATTCCCCTCCCGCTCACAGCACCCGCTTGCGGGGTGCTGTGTTTCAATAAGGCCAGCATCCCATTTCATGGATGCTGTATCTTTATCGTTGGCCAGCATCCCATTTCATGGATGCTGGCGGGGAGGGGAGATAAGGCAATGGTCTCAATGGGTCACCTTTTTGAGGATATCTGGAAGTAACGCAATGCGTTTACAGCCGCGAAATATCCGCTATAATGGCGGGTAAATGCCGGTTTATTAATGTTTTCTCCCATGAGAGGGCTTGATCGTCCCATGACTGTCCATAACCTCAACGAATCTAAAGATAAAAAGCTTCCAAAGCCCGACTGGATACGGGTGAAAGCCCCGGCATCGAAGGGTTATCAGCATACCCGCGACCTGATGCGCCGCCAGAATTTGCATACGGTCTGCGAGGAGGCGGCCTGCCCTAATATTGGCGAATGCTGGGAGAAGAAACACGCCACGGTGATGATTTTGGGTAGTGTCTGCACCCGGGCCTGCGCGTTTTGCAACGTCAAGACCGGACGGCCCGACCTGCTCGATCCCCATGAGCCGGAGAATCTGGCTAAAGCGGTAGGGGAGCTTGGGCTGGAGCATGTGGTGATTACCTCGGTGGATCGTGACGACCTGCCCGATGGCGGGGCGGAGCATTTCGCCCGCTGCATCAGCCGGATTCGGGAAACCGCGCCGGGGACGACGATTGAAGTGCTCACCCCCGATTTCCTCAAAAAAGACGGGGCGCTGGAGCGTGTGGTTGAGGCCAGGCCGGATGTATTCAACCACAACATCGAAACCGTGCCGCGGCTATATCGCACGATTCGCCCGGGGGCGCGCTATTTCCATTCGCTGCATTTGCTTAAATCGGCCAAAGAGATGGATCGCACGCTGTTTACCAAATCCGGCCTGATGGTCGGCCTTGGCGAGGAGAAGGACGAGGTGTTGCAGGTGATGGACGATCTGCGGGCGGCGGAGGTGGATTTCATCACGATCGGGCAGTATCTCCAGCCGACGCCGCGCCACGCGCCGGTAGATCGCTATGTGACCCCCGATGAGTTTGGCTATTATAAAAAGATGGCGCAGGCGAAAGGGTTTCTCATGGTCGCCGCCAGCCCGCTGACCCGTTCCTCCTACCATGCCGGAGACGATTTCCGCGAAATGCAGAAACGGCGGGCAGGGAGGGAATGACGATATCAGGGAGCCTAACCAACCACCGTGCGACAGTATCAGGAAACCCGGCATTCACCCTATCTTCCCGCGCAGCTTTTCGCGCTGGTGGCCGATGTCGAACGCTACCCGGAATTTCTGCCCTGGTGCAAAGCGGCGCGGGTGTTCAACCACAGCGAAGGCCGGATAACGGCGGAACTGGTCATCAGCTTCGCCCATATCACCGAGCGCTATACCTCGGAGATTATCCTTGATCCTCCCCATACCATCGAGGTGACCCAGTTGCGCGGGCCGTTTACCCATTTGCGAACGCTCTGGCGGTTTCATCCGGCGGAGAATGGCGGCACGCATATCGAGTTGCTGCTGGAATACCGGTTCAAAGCGAAATGGCTGGAAGCGCTGATCGGCGCGCTGTTTAGCAAGGCGGCGCAGAAAATGGCCGGGGCTTTTACAAAGCGTGCCGATGCGCTCTATGCAATCAGCCGGAAAGACACTGCATAGCCGATTTGATTGATGTACAGGCATAAAGTGAATCGGCTATAAAGCCGTCACCCCGGCAGTTTATGCGCCAGTTGCCGTAGCGCGTCCTCATAGGCGCGGCGGGCGGCATCCGTCACCCCGTCGCGGGTATCCGACAGCGCCCGGGCGCTCGATTCCAGCAGCACCTCATGGCGCTGGCGCAGCGTATTGCCGTCGAGAAAGACCGCCCGGATACGCACCCGCCAGACCGGCGGCGCGCCCTCCCGCACATAATGCGCCTCGAATACCTCAACCTGCGGCCTGAGGATATACATGCCCGTGCTCGCCTCCCCGTCCGAAATGACCCTGCTATACGCGCCGGTGCGCTCCAGCGTTGAAATCAGGCTTTGCTGCATGATGGCGGGCAGGAAATCGGCCCAGCGCATCCCGGCGTAATAATCCATCGTGCCGGAGGGGTTCTTCAGGGCCATGCGGTAAGTATCCAGCGCTTCCGGCACGGAAGGATAGGCGACGATCAGCGTCCCTCCCCGGCGCTTGGCGGTGCTGGTTGCCTGCAACGCTTCGAGTGTAATACGGTGATCGTTGCCGATGTCACGCGGCGTCGTCAGCGAGCAGGCGGGAAGATATAGCAATAACGCCACAAACAGGGCAATACGGTTACTTCCCCTCACCCGGTTGATCTGCCGGGAAAGAACGGCTTTCCGTTTAAAAAGCGCAATGAATAACCTCATGGCAGCCGCTTTCCGGCATCCTTGATGCCATGAATCACCACGGAAGGATCCTCACGCAGGGTACGCGCCAGCAGCCGCACCTCGCGCAGGGTAATTTTGCCCTCAACTAACAACTGATTCAGCTCAAGCAGGACGTTCTCCAGCGACTTGGCGCTGCCGCCGCCCAGCAGCTTGCTGATCGCTTTGGCGGAGCGGTCTATGGAATTAAGCGTGCCGTCCAGCGTTTCCGAAGACGTACTGAAGGAGGTAAGCAACATGGAAAACGCTTCGACATTTTCATCGCTCAGGAGTTTCTGGCCCTGCCGAGTGAGCTTGCCCATCTCATCCAGCAATTCGGGAACCGAGGTAAATACCCGCTCCAGCGAGGATTGCCGTGAAGGGATGATAATGTATTTCTCTCCCTTACCCCGCGAAAGATATTCATTGCTCGTGCCTTCGTTCTCCAGCGCGATGAGCGAGCCGCCGGTAATCCCCTGCAACCGCAGTGTCGCTACCGTATCGGCGCGAATCGGCGCGGTATCGGCAATATCAACCAGCACCCTGATGCGGTCGGTTTCATAAGATTCAAAGTCAATCTCCGTCACCATTCCGACGTTGATCCCCTTGAGCGTCACCGGCGAGCCGATATTAAGGCCATCTACGGAACCCTCAAAATAGATGGCGTAGGGAACATAATGCTGCTCGCCGTTCATCGAGGAGAACCAGCCGACCAGCCCGACGATCAGCGCGATACAGCCGATGACGGCGATACCGACGCGGAAATAATAGCGTTCCTGTTCCATATCAACCGGCTCCTTTTTCTGCCGTTTGCCGTGCGGCGCGGGCACGCGGGCCGTGGAAATATTCCAAAATCCACGGATGCGTATCCGCCAATAGCGCATCCAGCGTACCCATGCGGATTTTTTTATCAACCAGTACCGCAATCCGGTCGCAGATCGTAAACAAACTATCCAGATCGTGCGTGATCATCATCACGGCGAGATTGAGATGATCGGCCAGCCCGCGTATTAACTCATCGAACGCGCTGGCAGAAACAGGATCCAGCCCGGCGGTCGGCTCGTCGAGAAACAGGATTTTCGGGTCGAGCGCCAGCGAGCGGGCCAGCGCGGCGCGCTTGACCATACCGCCGGAAAGCTCGGCGGGGTATTTGGTGCGGGCTACAACCGGCAGGCCGACCATTTCTATTTTCACTTCGGCCAACTCGGTTGCCACCGCGTCGGATACGCCGCCGAATTCACGAATCGGCAAGGCGACGTTATCGCGCACATTCAGCGAAGAAAACAACGCACCGTTTTGAAACAACACGCCCCATAAACGCTGGACTTTAAGCAATTCGCGCCCGCCAAGCGTCAATATATCTTTTCCGGCCACGGCAACGGAGCCGGATTTTGGACGGTTCAGACCAATGATTGAGCGCAACAGCACCGACTTGCCGGAGCCGGAACCACCGACCACCCCGATAATCTCCCCGGCGAAAATTGAAAAATCCAACCCGTCATGCACTACCTGCGGGCCAAACGCATTGACCAGATTTTTTACCTCGATCACCGGCACGCTCATATCCCCGCCATCGTCAGTAAAATGGAGAACATCGCGTCAAACAGAATCACGAGAAAAATAGCCTGCACCACGGCAGCGGTCGTGCGTGAGCCGACTTCAGCGGCGGAGTTTTTCACCTGCATGCCCTGCATACAGCCCACCATGCCGATCAGCAGGGCGAAAACAGGCGCTTTGAGCACACCGATGAGAAAGGTGTTGACGCTGACTGCCGCATTGAGGCGATGCTGGAACTGGAGAAAGGAAATATCAACGATGGATGAGGAGACCACATAAGCTCCCATCAGCCCGGCAATATCGGCCAGCACGGTTAGCATCGGCAGGGCAATCATGATGGCGATGACGCGGGGGAGCACCAGCATCTCGAACGGATCGAGGCCAATGGTGCGCATGGCATCCACTTCGTCGTTGACCTGCATCACCCCGATCTGCGCCGCGAAGGCGCTGCCTGAGCGCCCCGCCACCAGAATCGAGGTAATCACCACGCCCATCTCCCGCAGCAGGGAGATGGCCACCAGATCAATGGTGAATATTTTTGCGCCGAACTTGCTGAGTTGATGCGCACCCTGATAGCCCATGACGATACTCAGCAGGAAAGCCATCAGGCAGACGATCGGGATGCCGCGCAAACAGATTTCATTGAGATGATAGACGGTGCTGCGCAACCGCAGGCGATGCGGCCTGAGCAGCGTATGCAGCAGGCAGGCGCATAGCTGGCCGAAAAAGGCTATCAGCGTATGCAGCCCGCTGAAGATTCCGTGCGCCGCCCCTCCCGTCTGCACGAAAAACCCGCGCACCGGCCCGCATATGTCGCAAGGAGGCGAAGGCGGATGCTCCAGCCCGCCCGCCAGCTCCAGAATTTTAGCATGGTTGGGATTGAAGTGCTCCGGCGTCACGGCGGCGGGTGTTATCCCTCCGGCCCGTACATACGATACCAGCAGCCACGCCGCCGAGGTATCGAGCGCCTCGAGCCGACTGCCATCCAGCGTTAAAGCGCCGCCGGGCGGTAACGATTGCCCGGAAAGCAGGGTTTTAATCTCCGCCAGATGCGCCACCGTCCACACTCCGCCGGGAGAGAGCTTTCCCCCCGCACCTATGCCTTGCATGCGATCCAGTGTCGGTTTGCGGCTCATGGCCCGTCATTCCCTCTGCATGAATAAACAATCCCCTCTCGTAACATGGCGACGGCTGCAATACAATCTCCCCTCCTGCCCGGTTGAAAATTCCGCTATCCTCAGCTAGATGCTGTAGGATGGAATTGCGTGAACAGATCATGGAGATTTTTGCGCGTCACCGCGAGGAGCCGGATGGCGCGTGGGGCGAGGATGATTTCCTGACCTATCTCGTCAGGCCAGATGGTAAGCCGCCACATCGCCGCTTTCGCTGGAAATACCGCAAAGATGCCTTCTTTGACGATTTACAAACGGAATTTAGCGTCTGCTTTCCGTTTGATGTCTACGATCATCGCTGGGATTTCCCCGAACTGGTCGCGTATGTTGATGAGCGTATGCAGAAACCGACCGCCAATCTGAAGATGGCGCAAAGCCGCCTGCGTAAAAGCAAATACAGCAACAACAACCATTTCCTCATCCTTAACCTGATCCTGTTGCCGCTGTGCATGGTGTTTAACTATCCCTTCAACTGGCTGTACCTGCTGCTTCCCATTTCCCTCAATATGCTGATGCTGCGCCGTAAGATGGAAAGCATCGCCTATGCCCGCCGCCTGCTCAGGCAAATTGCGGATAAAATCCGGCGAGAACGCTCGTAGAGGAAAAAATACTGGCCTTTGATTGCGTCAGGAGTATGGTAGGTGCTCACCAAGATGATCCGCCATGCCTGCTACCGCCGCAGAAGAAATGTTTGACGCCGTTGAGGGGTATGTGCGCGATGCCTTCGGTAAGCTGGAGAGCGGGCAATATACCGAGTTACGGGATCTTCAGGGTAAAGTACAAATCCTCTGCGACGCGGTGCGTACCATGCCGCCCGAAGAGGCCCGCCTGCATGCCAATCGCCTCAATGACCTTGGCCGCCAGCTTGACTTGCTGACGCAGGTGATGGTTCAGCATCGTGAGCGCGTGCAGGACAGCCTCTCCGGCCTCGCCGACAAAAAACGCGCCAGCCACGCTTATGCGCGTTCGGACTCCATGCTGGGCAAGCGCACTGAGGATACCGACGCAAGTTAGTATCTAAAGCCGCCCGCTACCCAGCGCCGCCTGCATACGCAGAAGATAACCTGAGACACAGCAAAGCGCCGCCGCGACTGTCCCGGCAATGGTGAGCGCATCTAGCATATAAATCTGGGGTGTTGTGATATAAACCATACAAGGTACTTTTATTTATAGTATTTTCTAATTAGATTCGCTCGCTTCGCGGCGCAAAATCACAGCTTTCGGCAACAATTTT
>JAKFYP010000222.1 GCA_021730835.1 Alphaproteobacteria bacterium | reverse complement strand
TTCAGCGGCGCATGGGCGCGCACCCGCCCCCGGATGCCCGTAAAAAAAGCGGGCAGGGGCGGCGTATCCTCCGGAGAGGGGCGAGTTTCCGGCACAGGCTGCATCCGGGCATCGTGACGCCCCTTCAGCCCGCCGTCAAGGGGAAGTGCACGGTTCAGGGGGACGGGACGCCCCCCCTTGCGCTTTAAGCATAATCCCGGTAGAAGGGGCGCATATCAGGATATATCAGGCGAAACCATGCTGGGACTGGCAAAAAAATTATTTGGCACAACCAATGATCGTATCGTGCGCGGCTATCAGGCGCGGGTGGATGCGGTCAATGCCCATGAGGAAGCTTACCGGGCGCTGTCTGACACCGAATTGCAGGGCAAAACGGCGGGGTTTCGCCGACGGCTCGAAGGCGGTGAGAAACCGGATAAACTCCTGCCCGAGGCTTTCGCGGCGGTGCGCGAGGCGGCGGATCGCACGCTGGGCATGCGCCATTTCGATGTGCAACTGGTTGGCGGGATGGTGCTGCACGAGGGCCGTATTGCTGAGATGAAGACCGGCGAGGGCAAGACGCTGGTAGCCACGCTGGCGGCCTATCTCAATGCGCTGGAGGGCAAGGGCGTGCATGTGGTGACGGTTAACGACTATCTGGCGAAGCGTGACGCCGAATGGATGGGGCGCATCTACCGCTTTCTCGGCCTGAGCGTCGGTGTCATCACCCATGAGATTGGCGACTGGGATCGCCGCGTGGCCTATGATGCCGACATTACCTACGGCACGAACAATGAATACGGCTTTGATTATCTGCGCGACAATATGAAATTCGCCCGCGAGCAGATGGTACAGCGGCCCTTTCACTTCGCCATTGTTGACGAGGTGGATTCCATCCTGATTGATGAGGCGCGCACACCGCTGATTATCTCCGGGCCGACCGAGGATAATTCAGCGCTCTACAGCCAGATTGACGCGCTGATACCGAAACTCGACGCGGCGGATTACGAAAAGGACGAAAAAGCCAAATCGGTGACGCTCAACGACGAAGGCACGCATAAAATGGAGGAGTTGCTGCACGAAGCCGGGTTGATCGAACAAAATTCGAGCCTTTATGACATCGCCAACGTTTCGGTTGTGCACCACGTCAATCAGGCGCTCAGGGCGCATAAGATGTTTACCGCCGATGTGGATTACATCGTCAAGGATAACAAGATTATCATTATTGACGAGTTCACCGGGCGCATGATGGAAGGTCGGCGCTATTCGGAGGGCCTGCATCAGGCGCTGGAGGCCAAGGAAAAAGTGCGCATCCAGAATGAAAACCAGACGCTGGCCTCAATCACCTTCCAGAATTATTTCCGGCTCTATCCCAAGCTGGCGGGCATGACCGGCACGGCGATGACCGAGGCGGCGGAGTTTTCCGATATTTACGGGCTGGAAGTTATCGAGATTCCCACCCATGTGCCGGTAGCGCGTCAGGATCACGACGATGTGATCTACCGCACGGCGGCGGAGAAATACACCGCGCTGATCGAGGAAATCAAAGAGGCGTATGCCCGCAGACAGCCGGTGCTGGTCGGCACGGTGAGCATCGAGCGCTCGGAATTACTATCCAAACTACTGAAAAAGGAAAAAATCCCGCATCAGGTGCTCAACGCCCGCTATCATGAACAGGAAGCCTTTATTATCGCGCAGGCCGGGCATCCCGGGGCGGTGACCATTGCTACCAACATGGCGGGCAGGGGAACCGATATCAAGCTGGGCGGCAACGTGGAAATGCTGGTGGAGCAGGAGTTGAGAAATACCTCCCCACAGCATTCTGAGGCGAAAACGAATGATTTTCCTGCGGCGCAGGCAGATAGCGATCCTTCGACCGGGCTGACCGCCCTGACTCAGGATGATACCTATAAAAAAGCATTTGAGAAAATCAGCCTTGAAGTCGAAGCCGATAAAAAAATCGTGCTGGAGGCCGGTGGTCTTTATGTCATCGGCACGGAGCGCCATGAGTCGCGGCGCATTGATAACCAGTTGCGCGGGCGCTCGGGCCGTCAGGGCGATCCCGGCGCGTCGCGGTTTTTCATCTCGCTTGAAGACGACCTCATGCGCATTTTCGGCTCGGAGCGCATTGACGGCATGCTACAGCGGCTGGGGCTGAAGGACGGTGAGGCGATTACCCATCCGTGGATGAACAAGGCGATGGAGCGGGCGCAAAGCAAAGTCGAGGCACGCAACTATGAAATCCGCAAAAATCTGCTGAAATTCGACAATGTGATGAACGACCAGCGCAAGGTGATCTACGAACAGCGCCTGGAGCTGATGGATAGCGACGATGTTTCCGAGACCATCGTGGAAATCCGCGAGGATATCGTACAGGGTGTCGTCGGGTCGCATATCCCGCCGAAAGCCTACGCCGAGCAGTGGGACGCCGAAGGGCTGGAGAAAGAAACCTACCGTATTTTCGGGCTGCAATTACCGGTGGCCGAATGGGCGAGGGAGGAGGGCATCGCCGATGAGGAAATCCGCGAGCGTATCTCAAAGGCAGCCGGTGAGCAGATGCAGGTCAAGGAAGAGCAATACGGCGCGCCGATCATGCGCGTGGCAGAAAAGCGCCTGCTGCTGCAAACGCTCGATGAGCTTTGGAAAGACCATCTGTTGTCACTCGATCATCTGCGTGGCGGGATCAATCTGCGGGCCTATGGCCAGCGTGATCCGCTGAATGAATATAAGCAGGAGGCATTTGGCCTGTTTGAAGGCATGCTGCATCAGTTGCGCGAAAAAGTGACCGAACGGCTGGCCCATCTGATGATCCGTATGGAAGCGCCGCCGGAAGCCATCGAAGAGATTGAGCGTCGGCAGGTGATGCAGGAGCGCCACGATATGCCGACGGCGGAATTCTCAGGCAACCGCCAGCAGGCGCGGCTTGGCGGCGGAGTCGTCACCCGTCTGGCCCCTGAGCAGCGCAATCCGGGCGACAGCCAGAGCTGGGGCAAGGTAGGCCGCAACGAACCCTGTCCCTGCGGCTCGGGAAAGAAATACAAGCATTGTCATGGCGCAGCGGCGTAACCGTCATTTTGACATATAGTGGTTTGATTTTGTGCTTACGCACAAACGATACGCCGCATAGGCGGCGCGCCCGCAGTCGCGGGCGATAGCCGATTTGATTGATATGCAGCCGCACAAGTAAATCGGCTATAAAACCTGAAACGCACCTATTCCTTCCAAAATCCCATCAGGTAATTGACCGCCGTATCTTGTTTTGACAGCGACCAGTCGCCGCGCAAGGGGTGATAGCACATGCCGGTCAGATCACATAGTTGCATCGCCTGCGGCTTCAGAACACTGTCAATTTCCGAAGGCAGCAGAAATTTGCTCCAGTCATGCGTGCCACGCGGCAACCAGCGCAAAAGATATTCCGCGCCGACAATCGCCATCAGAAACGAACGGGCCGTGCGGTTGAGCGTCGAGAGCACCAGCAATCCACCCGGCCTGACCAGCGCCGCGCAGGCTTCGAGAAACACCGATACATCCGCCACATGCTCGAGAATCTCCAGCGCCAGCACGAGATCGCAGGCCTCCCCGTCCTGTGCCATAGCCTCCGCTGTCGTGGCGCGGTAGTCAATCGTCAATCCGGAGGATTCGGCGTGGCGGCGAGCAACGGCAATGTTTTCCTCTGAGGCGTCTATTCCGCTGACCCTGCCACCGAGGCGGGCCATCGGCTCACAGATCAGACCGCCGCCGCAGCCAATATCGGCGATGCGCAGGCCGGAAAAAGGCAAATCGGTGTTTTCTGGCAGGGAAAAATGCCGCATCGCCAGCTCCCTGATATAGCCGATACGCACCGGATTCATCCGATGCAGCGGCGCAAACGGGCCGTTTGGATCCCACCACGCCCCGGCAATACGGGAAAACTGCGCGACTTCTTCTTCGTCCACCGAAGATATAGGAGGCTGGCGGGCTGTTTTCGTCATACGCAGTTCACAAATACGCGAAAATACATTATAATTGGCTTTTTATGTTCGGAAATCCGTCCGGCCAACGCTACCATGAATCATCCATGACAGCAACCGCTCCGCAAAACAAGCCGCCCGGGCACGAACCCGATGCCGCCCTGCGCGAGGAGCGTCAGCGCAACAAGGAAGCCACTCGACGGAGTTTTGAGGAACTGCTTGATCTGCCTCTCTCAATCTGGCAGGGGCTTCTCAATAAAATCCTCTATCTCCCGGATACTAATTACCGTCTGGCATGCAGGCTTTCCGAGGCGGGGCGTTTCCGTGACGCCATTTTCCGGTTGCGCATCACTTTATGGCTGGCCCCCGAGCACCAGCCCTCATGGTATCTGCTCGGCCATTGCTATTATGCGCGGGGCGAACACGCCAAGGCCGTCGAGGCATTCAAAAAATCATTGCAACTCAACCCGGATCACGAAGATACCCTGTTTCTGATGGCCAGCCTCAACCCGATGCTGGTAGCGGAGAGTAAACTGCCGCGCACCATGCCTGCGCATCTGGCCCGCGAGCATTTCGACCGGATCGCTCCCGGCTACGATCTGGAGCAGGCGAAGCGGGGCTATAAGGGACATATGCTGATGAATGACGGCCTGCGTAAATGGCTCGATACGCAGCGCACCAACTTCGTGATGCTCGACCTCGGCTGCGGAACCGGCCTGTGCGGCCTCGCGCTAAACGATATCGTGCGACAAATGACCGGGGTGGATATCAGCCGCCGCATGCTGGATATTACCCGTGAGCGCCGGAGCGTTGACGGTCAGGCGGTTTACGATCAGACTTTCCATCGGGATTTGCGTGATTTTCTGGCCGAAATCACCGAGCCTTCCTTCGAGGTTATCCTCGCCGCCCATGTTTTTCCCTATATCGGCGACCTGCACGATATCTTCGGGGGGGCATACCGGGCGCTGGCCATCGGCGGCCTGTTCGCCTTCCAGATAGAGCCTTACGCCCATGAGGCAGGATACGGAATGATCCGGGGACAGGGCCGGTTCGGCCATAGCTACGGATATATCCGCACGCTCTGCGAACGAGCCGGGTTCGTCATGCTCGAGCATCGCAGCGTCGATTTGTTTCCCGGGCTGGTCTACGATCAGTATGTGCTGATCAAACCCGAGGCGGCAACGCCCGCGAGTAGTGCTTCAGCCTAATTGTTAATTCATTAATCTTTCGTGTGGTATGGTTCTTGTCTACCTGCTATGGTGCGAATATACACCACTTGCCTATTAATTAGGCTTCCGGGGCAGACCATTCAGATTTTTTTTAGTTGTGCAACATAAAATTTTAGCGTTTATATAAATAATAGCATTTTTATATGGTGGCATGCCATTTTGTTGTATAATTGTTTTAGCAGAGAAATTATGGGGACTTTATGCGCGTTCTCTGCACTAAAACTTGCGTGAGGCTATAATACATGCCTCGTAGCCGACAAGGACATATCTGGTCAGCGGGGTGGCATTGACTGCTTGCTATAATTGCAACTGGGGAAATTGAAGGTAATACAAAGCCGTCTTCTGGTAAATCCAGAAACGGTAAGGCTGGTGCGAAAGCCAGAGCAGGGGATTTAACCAACAAGCAGCGTTCTGATATTACAAAGAAAGCGGCTAAGACATGGTGGGAAAAATGACTAAAGCTAAAAGACTTGGAAGCGATGCACCTAAAGATGGTGTTCCTATTAAGGTAGTAAAAGCGGAAGAAAATTGGAGCGTCATTACATTAGAGAATGGAACGGTTTTACGTATAAAGCCTGTAATTATGGATGTGCTAAAGCTTCATTCAAATACCTCAGGCGAAGATCATTATGGAATAAAGAGCACTTTGGTTATTGATATTCAACAGGAGAAGGCAAAGACTCAAAAATAATGCTTAGGTATGGCTATGTACAATATGATATATGATGAACCTTACAATATCCGATGGACAACTAATAATCCAGTAGTGGATTTGTTTACCCATGTGCGCAGTCAGGTGGTGGATTTCGTTATTAGCACCACCAGAGCAATTAATTTAAGGGTTAAAATTGATGCCAACCTTATAGAAGAAGAAATCAATATATGTAGCGTAGTTGTATCAACATATGAGCGTGACGGATATTTAACCCTTAAACCATATAGTATTTCGGTAGAATGTTTGTCAGAGAATGAATTTCTAGGGATTTTTCAAGAAGCTGAAATATCATTTTCTGGGGAGACGCTTTCCGAGGCAATTAATGCTGTAAAGGTTGAAGTTATAGAGATATATAAACTATATAAGACTGCCGAAAAATTGGGGCCAAGACCTAAAAGCCAGCTTGCTGCTTTGGAGAAATACGTTGGCAAAAAAACGGGGTAGTCCTCTTTTGGGAAAAGAGGCCGAAACATTAGCAAAGAAATTAGGAGCCGAAGTAGATAAGTCGGGTCCGCATATACGTGCGGTTATCAAATACCAAGGGCATATTATTGCTCAATTTGGATGGCGACACGATAAAAAAAGCGGGAATGGTAATATTCCTAAGGATTTGGGAATGACACCGCGAATTACCTTAGAGATGGCAAGGTGCAGGTATGATCTTGATTATTATCTGAATCACCTGAGAGAAAAAGGCGATCTACCAAAATAAACAATTTCAGGGTGATACACTGCAAGTCCCCGCCATCTGCCTGAGAAACTCCGTATAGACATCCGCCAGCGCATGCAGATTACTCTCGCGCACGCATTCGTTGACGTGATGCGCCGTGCGGTTGGTCGTGCCAAATTCGATCACCGGGCAATACTCCCTGATAAACCGCGCATCCGATGTGCCGCCATCCGTGGTCAGGCGGGGCGTATGCCCCGTCACGCCCGCTACCGCTGCAAGCAGCGCTTGCGACAATAAACCCGGCGGTGACAAAAACGCTTCTCCCGTCACGCGGATATCCAGCTCATAATCACCGCCGACCGATGCACAGCGCTCGCGCACCCAGACCGTCATCGTCTCGCTGGTATGCAGGGCGTTGAAGCGGATATTAAACGCCGCTTTCGCCTCCGCCGGGATAGTATTGGTCACGGGGTTGCCGACATCAATGGTCGTGACCTCCAGATTGCTCGACTGGAAAAATTCCATCCCCTCATCAATCGGCGTTGATTTCAGCGCATGCAGCATGGCAACCAGCCGGGTGACGGGATTATCGGCCAGCGCCGGGTACGCCACATGCCCCTGCTTTCCGCGCACGGTCAGCATAGCATTCAGGCTACCCCGGCGACCGGTTTTGGCCATCTCCCCGATATATTCCGGGTTGGTCGGCTCCCCGACCAGACAAAAATCGGGTAGCGCTTCACCCTGCTCCTTCAGCCATTCCAGCATCGCCCGCGTACCGTATCCGGCGCTCTCCTCATCGGCCACCAGCAGAAAACTGAGGGTGGGGGCATCATCCGGGCCGCCGCCAAGATACCGGGCTACCGCCGCCACCATACAGGCAATCGCACCCTTCATATCCTCCGCCCCGCGCCCATAGAGCACACCCTCACGCACCTCCGGCACAAAAGGCGGAGAATGCCACGCGCTCTCACGCCCCGGCGGCACGACATCCACATGTCCGGCAAAACACAGATTCGGCCCCCTCCCCCGCCGGATCGCGTAAAACGCCTCTCCGCCCGGCTCGAAATGCCGCCGCAGCACGCGAAATTCCAGCTTCTCCAGCCAGCCAGCCATCAGGTCGTAACATCCGGCCGCCTGCGGGCTGATGCTGGCCTCGGCCATTAGCAGTATGGCCAGTGGCAGGGGATCACTTATATCGGATTGTATGTTCATGAAATTGCATATAATATAATAATGAGAATCATTCGCAAAAACATCATCAAACTGTCACACTGCGAAACCCGCAAACATGCTAAAGTTATCGTAGGATAGTGTCACTTGTAAACAGAGAGCGCATGGATAGCCCATCAGCGACGCCTGATTTTGCGCCTGCCATGACGCCCGCCCAGCGCGAGGCGGCGAAAACGCCTGTCCAGCGCCGTGACGACATCGCCTATACCATCAACCATACCATCGTCTGCGGGCTGACCGATTTCATTGACCCGTTCCTCGCCAACTGGTCGCAAAAAAACATCGGCAAGGATCTGCATGTCTCCGCTCATGAGTGGCTGCCGTGGAACAGAGAGGAACATCGTCATGGCAACGGTAAAAGCCATCTGAGGGAATGGATTGCCGGGGAAGCCATCGGCGATATCGGCGCGGTTCCGGTTGCCATCGCCATGCAGCGTTTCGCCCCGGGTTTCATGGCCCATCTGGCTTCTCTGGGGGAACCGGTGCTCGGGCCGCTTTTCAGGCGCGGGGCAGAACGCGCCGCAGCCATCTGGGCAAAGGAAAACCATGTGCTCATCGGCTCACGGGAATACCGCGAGCAACGCGACGCCATCTATCGCCACGAAATCGACCATCTGCCGCAAGCGGCAATCTGGACGGCGGCGGCCATCGGGCTGAACATTGTCACGCAAAAGCATCTGCTGCCCGCGATGACTGAAGGCAAATGGATCAACGAAGGCTCCTATGGCCGCCTGCTGTTTGACAAGTCGCTGGGATCAACCGCCTCCGCCGGGGCGCTGGTGGGTTTTCGCTCACTCAGCCCGCGTCTCGCCCGCAAATGGGACGGCTGGACCAATGAGCATATTTTTAAGCCCACCACCCATGTCATCGGCGTCATGGCGGGTCAGGCGGAGAGCGCACCTGAATTGAGCAGCCCGTATGCCGCCTCCATCGCCAGCGGCGTGCATGTGTTTACACCCCTGGGCGACCATAGCCCGATTGAGCGGGTCGAGGCGGATCATACCGGCACGACCGCCATTATCGCGCTTTACCCCAAAGAAGGGCAAACCCCTGCCCTTGCGCAACTGCCCGGCAGTTTTGCGCATCGCGTTCTCAGCCAGCCGGGCGCGGGGCATCCGCCCACACCGCTGGTCATTGCCTGCCAAGGCCCGCCGGAAGCGGCGCTGCACCGGCTTTCGCTGGCACTGGAGACCCGATTTAAGGCGACGCCGAAAATGGAAGGCACGCACGCGCTCGATTTGATGAAGGTGCGAGGCGTGCTCGGCAATATCGGGCAACTCCTGATCGTGGCTTCCGGTATTCAGCGCCGCAGCTTTGAAGACGGAGCGCTGATGAAATCCGCATCGGCAGGTAGCAGCTTCGTCGCCAACCTGATCAATATGCTCTACGGCGAACAAAAAAAGGATGACCCGGAGGCGCTGCGGCAAGCTAAGGAAAAAATCAATACCGAGCTTGGCGCATTATTGCCGGATGCGTCGTCGTTGCCTGCGCCGGATGCGCATCTGAACCCACCCGCGCCTACTTCGCTGAACAAGACGTTAAGCGAGCATTCCACCGTCATCAGCGATGCCATTAAATTCGTCTCCAAAGGGCTATTGGCTTTCTCGGGCAGGAAGGACGAAAAGCCGCTGCGCCAGTGGTCAGGATACCTGTCGCAATCGGCCAAAGTGATGACGATGATTGGCAAAGAGCCGGGAGAAATGCCTCCGCAGCCTCCTTTAAGCAAACCGTTGGACTGCGCAGGCTGGTTCGTCGAATACATTCGTCAGCATGCAATGGCTTTTTCAGGGATTACCGAACTCAACGCCACCGCTCTTCTGTTGCCGGACTCATTCCCCAAAGGGAACAAGGCCGACTGGTTGCAGGCCATCGGCACTTCCTTCCTCATGGTCGGGCTGCTGTGCAAATCAATGGCGTCGTTTTCGGTGAAAACCGTGGATATGGACGAGCTTTACAGCCACGCTGCCGCCGCCCTGTCGGCCTTGCCCGCACCGCTGCAACAGGAACATTTGCATGAAATCGCCACCGGGATCAAACGGGTTGAAGGCAATGAGCATACACCGCTCGCCAGTATTTACGCTGAGTTGCTCGGGCGCATGCCGCTGAAGCAAGAACTTGAGAAAGTGGGCACGCCCGATAATGCGATTGCCACGTCACCCTACAACCCCCTTACGCCGGAACGGCTTGTTCCTGCCCCGCAGCGGTTTTTCTAAAAACCGGTGTTACGCTCTCTCCAGCCAGCGCAAGCTATGCTCGTAACCGAACAGATAGAGCAGGATGCGCAGGGCCTGACCTCGCGGAGAAACCAGATGCGGGTCGCGCTCCAGCATGCGGTGCGCCTCATCGCGCATCGCCGCCACAATCTCCCGGTGATGATACAGGTTGATAAACCGGTAATCCGGCAGGCCGCTCTGGCGCGTGCCGAACTGGTCGCCGCCGCCGCGCAGGCGCAAATCCTCCTCGGCGATAGCGAACCCGTCGGGCTGGTTGCGGATGATCTTCAGCCGGGCAATGGCATTCTCCGTGCAATCGGGATGGTAAAGCAGCAGGCAGTAGGACGGCCTGTCCGAGCGCCCGACCCGCCCGCGCAACTGGTGTAGCTGGGCCAGCCCGAACCGCTCGGCGTTCTCGATGACCATCACGGTCGCGCCGGGGACATCCATCCCGACCTCAATCACTGTCGTCGCCACAAGGATATCGTAAGTATCCCCGGCAAAACCCTGCATTGCCCGGTCGCGCTCCGCCGCCTTCATCCGGCCATGCGCCATGCCGACCCGCTCGCCGAACAGGGTTTGCAGCATGGCATGACGCTCCTCGGTCGCCTGCGCCGTACCGCCATCCGCGCTTTCCTCAACCTGCGGGCAGAGCCAATACACTTTTGCCCCACTCCCCACCGCCCGCTCCACGGCTGCCACGACTTCATCAAGGCGCGTCAGCGGCAACACGCTGGTGGTGATTTCCTGCCTGCCCGCCGGTTTTTCCCGCAGGGTGGAAACGTCAAGATCACCGTGCAGCGCCAGCATCAGGCTGCGCGGAATCGGCGTGGCGCTCATCAGCAGGATATGAGGCCGGTTGCCTTTTTCCGCCAGCGCCATACGTTGCGCCACGCCAAAACGGTGTTGCTCGTCAATCACCGCCAGCGCCAGTTCCGGCAATCCCGCCTGCCCCATGAACAGCGCATGCGTACCGATAACCAGCCGGATTTCCCCGTCGGCGATGCGTTGCTCCATCTGCCTGCGCTCCGCCGCCTTCATACTGCCGGTAATCAACCCGACTTCAACCCCGCTTCCCTCCAGCAGCGTGCAGAAACTGCGGTAATGCTGACGCGCCAGCAATTCGGTCGGAGCCATCAGGGCCGCAGAGAAACCCGCATCCGCCGCATCCAGCATGGCAAGCAAGGCCACCACCGTCTTGCCGCTGCCGACATCGCCCTGCAATAATCGCAGCATACGCTCGCCGCCCGCCATATCGGCACGAATATGCACCAGCGCCTCCTTCTGGCCTTCCGTCAGGGTGAATGGCAACGCCCGCAACAGGTTTGCCGCCATGCCGTCCGTCAGGCTGTCAATCGCATGGCCGGGTATGGTTTTGAGGCGTTGCCTGACCAGCGCCCGCGTTAACTGATCGGCCAGCGCCTCATCGGCGGCAAGGCGGGCACGGGCGGGAGAGGATGGCTCCATATCCGCCAGACCGGCCGGGTGATGCGCGGCGAAAAGCGCCGCTTTCCACGCCGGAAACCCTTGCGCTGCAACCCAACCCCCGTCATGCCATTCGGGTAATACCGGTATTTTTTGCAATACCTGAGCCGCCCACTGGCCCAGACGCCGCGAAGTCAGCCCGGCGCTTAACGGATAGACCGGCTCCATGCGCAACAAACTGCCCAGTTGATCCCCGGCCAGCACCATATCCGGGTGCGCCATCTGGGCCTGCCCGTCATAGATTTCCGCCCGGCCACTCAGCGCCACTTCCGAGCCGACCGGAAATTTCTTTTGCATCCAGCCGGGATCGCCCCGGAAATAGACCACCAGCAGCGTGCCGGTCCGGTTCTCGCACAGAATACGATAAGGCGCACGCGAGCGCGGCGGCGGCGGGCGATGCGCCGTTACCTTCACCCGCACGCTAATGACGCGCCCGGACTCTACCATTGACAACGGTGGGGAATATGTCCGGTCCAGCAAGCCGACAGGTAGGTGAAACAGTAATTCACGAATGCGCGGCGGTATCTCCTCCTGTGCCTCCGCCGGACGGGCCAGCAAGCGGCTCAGGCTCTTCTCCATCGTCTTGCCGACGCCGGGAAGGCTCGCCAGTTCCGCAAATAATGGATAAAGTTCCTCAGGGCGCATGGGTCGTTATTTCATTTTAAATAAACTATCCTCTCCTCTAGGGGAGGAAAAGGCATCGCCATTTCAGGGGAGAGGTTGATGTGCCCCATACCATACTATCCGGCCTGAACTTCCGTAACCGAGGCGGGGGCCGGATTTTTCTCCAGCGCCCCGGCGCATAGCTCGGATATTTGCGGCCCGGTTTCAGCGGTAATCTGGCCATACGCCAGACTGATCGGGTGATCCTGCCCCGCCCCGGCCTGTCCGCGCAGACGGTTGAGCACCACCCGCGCTACATCCGGCCCGATATCCACCAGCACCGCGCCGATAGCATCCTCATCCACCCGACCGGCGACATCCTCGTTTCGCAGGTTGCGTACCAGATTGCCACCGATATGGCGCAACATAGCAGCCTGCTCCGGCGCATTGAGCTTACGCAACCCGTCAACGCGAAATACCGCATAGCAGGACTGCAACCCTTTGCTGCCCGCGTAATGATGCGCGATTTCCACGTCTTTTTGCAATGAAGGCTGATCCGGCATGCCCGTCGCCTCATCGAGCCGCTCATGCCCCCGGAAATTCGCCGCCAGAATCCGCTTGAACGCCTCTTTTTCCCGCTGGTGAATCTCATCGCGCAAAATAACCCGGAACCAGTGATGACGATCCCGCGCCTCGGCCCGGATAACCTGACAGGTGGCCGGGATTTCCTCACCGTCACGATCGAGCAGGGCAAAATCGCGCACCCGCTGCAATACCTGCGCTACGTCGGAATGCGAGGCCTCATCAAATTCAACGTATTCTTCAATTGCTTCCCTGACTTTCCTTGAGACAATATCAGTCAGCGGGCGGCCCTGAATCTCCGATTCCTCATAACCGGTCAGTTTCCCGGCAATCTCATTCATGCCATAAATCAGCAGCGTCGCATCCTCATTATTCTGGCAAACGAGGATCATGCCGTCATGTTTGCGGTGCTTGAGTTTCATAATGCTTTCCCAGAACAGATATTTTAGCGTAGTATAACCGTTATCCCAGTCAAGCCAACAGAGAAAATATGGCAAAAAATCAACGTGATATAAGAATTAAGCGCATGCGTTACCAAAGCTGGCATCGCGGCTGCAAGGAAACCGATCTATTGCTTGGGCAGTTTGCCGATACGGCGCTGGAGCAGCTTGATGCCGTCGGGCTGGATGGATTCGAGCGCTTGCTGGGGGAAGAGGATTACGACATCTGGCAATGGGTTAGCGGCCAGCGGGCAACACCCGAGCCTTATGCCCGGTTTATCGCGTCTATGGGGAAAAAGTAAGAAAAATTGCCCGTCAGCTCGGGGAGGAATCGAGGCAGACGGGCTCCCAGAAGGAAAGTATATTTTATCTTTATTTGCTTTTTCTTGTCAAGCGGTTTGAAACATCTCCCTGAATATAAAGAGCGCTTGGATTTTGGCGGCGTATCTTCTATACCACGAAATCTCAGGCACACAGGCGACTAAAAGGGAAAGAATATGCACGCGTACCGAACCCATCATTGCGGACAATTGCGCCAGAGCGATGTCGGCCAGCAGGTGAAGCTCTCCGGCTGGGTACACCGCCAGCGCGACCACGGCCAGTTGCTGTTCATTGATTTGCGCGACCATTACGGCATCACGCAAGGCGTAGTTGAAAGCGCCGACCCGTTATTTTCCACCCTGACCGCCCTGCGTAACGAAACGGTGATTACCTTAACCGGCGAAGTCGTCAGGCGCACCGAGGATACCGTCAATAAAGACCTGCCGACCGGAGAGATTGAGTTGAAAATCACGTCCTGCGTCGTCGAGTCCGAGGCGGAGATGCTGCCGCTTCAGGTCAACGCCGAGCGAGAGTTTCCCGAGGAAACCCGCCTGCGCTACCGTTTTCTCGATTTGCGCCGGGAGAAGCTCCACCGCAACATCGTGTTGCGCTCACAGGTCATCGCGGCGCTGCGGCAAAAAATGACGGCGCAGGGGTTTATGGAATTCCAGACGCCGATCCTGACCGCTTCCTCACCCGAGGGAGCGCGGGATTACCTCGTGCCCAGCCGGGTGCATCCGGGCAAATTCTACGCGCTGCCGCAAGCGCCGCAGCAATTCAAGCAATTACTGATGATCTCGGGGTTTGACCGCTATTTCCAGATTGCACCCTGTTTTCGTGACGAAGATGCAAGAGCCGACCGTTCGCCGGGCGAATTCTACCAGCTTGACATGGAGATGAGTTTTGTCACGCAAGATGACGTTTTCGCGGCGATTGAGCCGGTGATGGAACAGGTCTTCTCCGAATTTTCCGACCGCACGGTAACGCAAGCGCCTTTCCCGCGCATCTCTTACGACGAGGCGATGCTGAAATATGGCTGCGACAAGCCCGATTTACGCAACCCGCTGATAATCACCGATGCGGCGGAAATCTGGCGCGGCTCGGGATTCGGTATTTTCAACAAGGTGATTGAAGGCGGCGGCGTGGTGCGAGCCATCCCCGCGCCGAAAACCGCCGACAAGCCACGCAGCTTTTTCGACAAGTTGATTGCCTTCGCGCAGGAGCATGGCGCGAAAGGACTGGCCTATATCGTCTTTGATACAGATGGCGCTGCCAAAGGCCCGATTGCCAAATTTCTCAGCGAAGATAAGTTGGCGGAGTTGCGGCAAAGCACCGGGGCCAGGGCCGGAGATTCGGTGTTTTTCTCCTCGGGCGAGGCGGCGGAGGCAGCGCGTATCGCCGGGCTGGTGCGCACCGAGTTGGGCGTGCAACTCGAGTTGATCGAGAAAGACGCGTTTCGCTTCTGCTGGATCGTTGATTTCCCCTATTTTGAGTGGAATCCGGAAGAAAAGAAAATCGAGTTTTCGCATAACCCGTTCTCCATGCCTCAGGGCGGGATGGAAGCGCTGGAAGCCGCCGGGGATGATAAGGATAAATTGCTGGCGATGAAAGCCTGGCAATATGATATTGTCTGCAACGGCATTGAGCTTTCCTCAGGCGCAATTCGTAACCACAAGCCGGAAATCATGTATAAGGCATTCGGTATTTGCGGTTACGCGCCGGAAGTGGTTGATGCACGGTTTGGCGGCATGATCCGGGCGCTCAAATTCGGCGCGCCGCCGCACGGAGGCATCGCGCCGGGGGTTGACCGCATCGTCATGCTGCTGGCCGATGAGCCGAATATCCGCGAGGTTATCGCCTTCCCGATGAACCAGAGGGCTGAAGACCTGCTGATGGGTGCGCCCGCCGAAGCCGGGGAAAAACAACTGCGCGAGCTGAATATCCAGCTTTCTCCCAAAGCCTTAAAGTCGCTGGCAGAGGAGAAGGAAGCAAAGGACGCCGAACCGGCAGCGGAAATGGCCAGCGCCAAAGCGGGATGAGTCAAGCCGAAGCGCGCTGCAACTGCTCCTGATAGAGCCGGAAAAAATCGATCGGCTCGAGCAACAGCGGTGGGAAGCCGCCATCGCGGGAAATATCGGCTACGACACGGCGAGCGAAGGGAAACAGAATAAAGGCGCAATCAACCAGCAACAATTGCTGGGTTTTGTCTTTTGGCACGTTGTGCACCTCAAACAGCCCGGCATATTCAAGGTCAACGATGAACAGCGTGCGCTCGCTACTGGCGCGCACCGAAATTTTCATCATCAGCTCGAAGAAATCCTCCTGCACCTTATTTGCGCCAAGATCAACGCTCATATCCACTTTCGGCGCTTCCTTCATGGCCAGCAGGCTGGCCGGGGCGTGGGGATTCTCAAACGACAGATCGCGGATATACTGGCCCTTGAGCATAAAGCGCGGAGCGGTATTGGATAGAAACTCGGGATTCTCGGGCATATTTTTTATTCATTATTGTGAGAGGGTATATAATCATTCTCCAGCCCCCGATGCAAGTCCTGTAAATCCGTTGGCAGCGCGGAGGAAAACGCCATCTCCTCTTTTGTCGTTGGATGGATAAAGGCCAGTTGCGCCGCGTGCAGCGCCTGCCTCGGAAAGTCGCTCAGCCGTGCCCATAATTCCTCATCCGGCGTGGCGAATTGCCGCAGATGCGTCGCCGGACGGCTACCGTAAAGCGGATCCCCGATCAGCGCCTGACCCCGATGCGCCAGATGCACGCGTATCTGATGCGTGCGCCCGGTCTCAAGGCGGCACTCCACCTGCGAGAATAATGGTTTTGCTCCGCTGCGGTGGGTTGGCCACATACGACAGGTTTCTGTACGGTAATGCGTAATAGCTTCCTTGCCGCCTGTTTTGAGGACGGCCATTTTCTTGCGGTCACGTTTCGAGCGTCCGATATGACCCTCAATCACCCCGGCCTGCGGCGTGGGCCTGCCCCAGACAAATGCCCGGTAGATACGGCGCAAGCTGCGCTTCTCCAGTTGTTTTTGCAGGGCGCGGTGGGTGATGTCGTCCTTGGCGACGATCATCAGCCCGCTGGTATCCTTGTCCAGCCGATGCACGATGCCGGGGCGCATTACCCCGCCAATGCCCGAGAGCGTATCGCCGCAATGGGCAAGCAGCGCATGCACCAGCGTGCCGCTCAGGTTGCCGGGAGCCGGGTGAACGGTCATCCCGGCGGGCTTGTCAACGACCAGCAGGGCGGCGTCCTCATAGGCGATGGCGAGCGGGATGGCTTCCGGTATCACATGGTAGGGCACGGCCTCAGGCAAGGTCACGGCGCAAACCTGCCCGGCTTTTACCCGCCGTGAGGCGCCGGCATCAGCTTTGCCGTCCAGCATTACATATCCGTCGGCAATCAGCGCCTGAACACGGTTGCGCGATAATTCGGGCAACAACGCTGTCAGTGCAGCGTCGAGTCGCTTGCCTTCCAGTTCGGGGGGAATGGGGATGTTCATGCGCTACATGTTGTTCGTTACACGTTGCGGGCAGCCAGTAAGGTAAACACGAGCAACAAGTAACGTGCAACGTGTAGCGCGCATCTACTTCCCGCCCAGCGCCTGCTCGCCCGCGCTCATGACCTTGCGCTGCTCGGCCAGCTCGACGGTGACCTCCTTGGCTTTTTTGGGATCCATCCCGGCTAGGATCGGCGCGGCTTTGCGCTCGGACATCTTGTCAATGACCAGCAACAAGATCGGCATATCCATCTCGTCGAAAATCTGCGCGGCGGATTTGGGCTTCATATTCTCATAAATCTTGACGAGGCTGGCGATTTTGGAGTTCTCAATACCGGAATACTCATCGAGTAGCTTCCGCACATTGCCCTCAAGGACTTTAATTTCTTCAATCTTCTTGTTGATACGCAACTCGGTCGCTTCCAGAAGATTCTCCTTCATGCGCACCTCTTCCTCCCACTTGGCGATTTCCTCGCGGCGGGCGGAAAGGCTTTGCAGTATATCCACCTCAATCTGGGAGAACTGGCGCTTGTCTTCAGGCTTTTCATCCCCGGATTTCTCCGCTTCCTTCTTTTCTCCGCCCTTATGTTCTTCCGGCTTTTCTCCACCGATCACTTCCACCTCGTCGGATTTAACGACCGGTTCCGCCGGTTTATCCTCCTTGCTCTTGGCAATCGCCGGGGAAGCGATCAGCATGTCGCTCAGTTCGGTCGTCCCGCGTACCAGATCGGTGACCTTCGCCATCAGCAGCAGGCATAAGAACACGATGGTCAGCGGCAAAACCCGCAGGCGGATGACAGAGGAGATAAAGGAAAGGCTCATGATCTACGCCCT
>JAKFYP010000224.1 GCA_021730835.1 Alphaproteobacteria bacterium | reverse complement strand
CACTGATCTCTTTTTCCACGCGGCTACGATCAAGTTGGGCCAATGGAGTCAGGCTTTCAGCCAGCACAGTGCACTTGTCTCCATGTGTTTCGGCATAACCGCCGGAAACAAAGAGTTTTTCTTCCGATCCTCCCATGCGATGGATACTGAGAATTCCCGGGCGGATCATAGAGACAAACGGCATATGGTCTTTCAGAACGCCGAAATCACCCAACTCGCCGGGAATGACGATCATTTCCGCTTCGCCGGAAGCATAGAGTTTCTCGGGTGTCACGAGGTGGTAATGCAGCGGCTCGGCCATGATTTAATTCCTCGAATTAGTGCTAGCAGAGCCTCATTTAGCGGTTTTTTCGCCGGATGCAAGCCATCGGATTCTAAAAAATAAAATCGCTGGCATCGAGGCCGGTGACATCGTCCAGATGAATTGTCAGACCGTCTACTGTCGGATTGCCAAAGGTCACGGTGGAATCGTCTACTCCATCGTCGGTGATGATGGCGTCGGCAAAAGTAAAGTCACCCTCAACGCGGATTTTATCCAGCCCCTGTTCAAAATCCGTGATCAACACGCTTTGGGGGAATTTGATAAACTGTTCTTGCCAGATGAACAGAAACGTATCTTCACCGCTGCCTCCAGTCATGGTATCGGTGTCAAAAGAAAATTCAAGAGATCCCTGCAATGTGTCGTTGCCCGCTCCCCCGTAAAGGCGATCTTTTCCGAAATAGCCCACCAAATAATCATCGCCGGCTTCGCCATAGATCGTGTCATTTTCAGACTCGCCGTCAAGCATATCGTCCCCGCTGCCGCCGAAGATCAGATCATTATCCGCGCCGCCGTTTATGGAATCATCGCCGCTATCGCCGTTCAGCGTATCGTTATTGATGCCGCCGTCAAGCATATCGTTCCCGCTATTGCCATAGAGAGTATCCCTGTTGCTATCGCCAAAGAGCGCGTCGTTTCCCTGACCGCCGCTGAGGTAGTCGTCGCCATTTCCGCCGCTGAGGTAGTCGTCGCCATTTCCGCCGTTTAAGAGATCATCATGCTCCCCGCCGTATACAACGTCACGATCTGCGCCGCCGTTTATCGTATCGTCGCCGTGCCCGCCGTAAAGCGTATCCCGACCAGTGCCGCCAAACATAAGATCGTGATCATTTTCTCCGGCCAGATAATCATCCCCCCCATCGCCGCGCACAGTATCGTTCCCGTTGCCTCCGCGCACGGTGTCTTTATGGTTGCCGCCGCTGAGCATATCGTTGCCACCGTAGCCAAGTAGCACGTCCTGCCCGTCTTCGCCGTACATGAATTCCACGCTTTGCCCGTCCGTAAAGAGGGCCGTGGCATCGTCAAAGCTGGTCAGCGTGTCGGCTCCCGATCCGCCGACAATAGTAGCGTTCAAAGTATTGCCCAGAGGTGCGTCTATAAAATCAGATTCATGCCTTTGAATAAGATCGTTGCCAGAACCACCGAGAAATTTGCCTCCGGAATGCGTTTCAATCTTATCGTTTCCGCTCCCGCCGCTTACCAGATGTTGTAAATTCTCTATACGAATGAGATCGTCTCCCGCATCCCCGTAAATATCGCTGTCTGAAAATTCTGCAAGACCGGTTCCAAACCCGGGATTATCCAGTATATAAATGCGATCATTCCCCTGTCCGCCATGTATGGTGTTGTTGAAGCTGACCGCATCGTCTTCGCGATTAAACACCGTCTTGCCAGCTATAAAGTCATCGCCCGCTTTCGCGTCAATGAGATTATTTGAACTGAGTTCAATGAGGAAAGCGTCCTCAAGACTGGTCCCGTTGATAACCTGATTATTAACGCCAGAAATAATAGTCACGATAGTCTCTCCAATGTGATTGAAATCGATGAACAAGAAAAAAATACTACGCCGCTTCCGCCGCCATCTTACGGGCTTTCTGCACGGCTTCCTCGATCGTGCCGACCATATAGAAGGCCGATTCCGGCAAATCGTCGTACTGGCCGTTAACGATGGCTTTGAAACCTTTAATCGTGTCTTCCAGCGACACCAGCTTGCCCGGCGCGCCGGTGAAGACTTCGGCGACATGGAAAGGCTGCGACAGGAAGCGCTGGATTTTGCGGGCGCGGGCCACGGTCAGCTTGTCTTCCTCGGAAAGCTCGTCCATGCCCAAAATGGCGATGATGTCTTGCAGGGATTTGTATGTTTGCAAGACTTCCTGCACCTGCCGGGCGACCTGATAATGCTCGTCACCGAGAATCACCGGATCGAGCATGCGCGAGGTGGAATCGAGCGGATCCACAGCCGGGTAAATCCCCAGCTCGGCGATCTGACGGGAAAGTACCGTCGTCGCGTCGAGATGGGCGAAAGTCGTGGCCGGGGCAGGGTCGGTGAGGTCGTCCGCCGGAACGTAAACCGCCTGAATCGAGGTAATCGAGCCTTTCTGGGTGGAGGTAATACGTTCCTGCAGCGCGCCCATATCCGTACCCAGTGTCGGCTGATAGCCCACGGCGGAGGGAATACGGCCCAGCAATGCCGACACCTCTGAGCCTGCCTGAGTGAAGCGGAACACGTTATCCATAAAGAACAATACGTCCTGACTCTCCTCATCACGGAAATATTCCGCCATCGTCAGGCCGGTCAGCGCGACGCGGGCACGCGCTCCGGGAGGCTCGTTCATCTGGCCATAAACCAGCGCTACTTTCGATTTCGATAAATCTTCAAGGTTGATTACCTTGGATTCAATCATCTCGTGGTAAAGATCGTTACCCTCGCGGGTGCGTTCACCGACCCCGGCGAAAACCGATACCCCGCCATGCGCCTTGGCGACGTTGTTGATCAGTTCCATGATGAGTACGGTTTTGCCGACGCCCGCCCCACCGAATAGGCCGATCTTGCCGCCTTTCGCGTAGGGGGCCAGCAAATCAATGACCTTGATCCCAGTAACCAGAATCTCCGCTTCGGTGGACTGGTCGACGAAGGCGGGCGCTTCCTGATGAATGCCCGCCCGCTTTTTCGTCTGGACGCCCTTCTGTTCGTCAATTTCCTCGCCGATGACGTTATAAATACGCCCGAGTGTCTCCGGGCCGACCGGCACGGAAATCGGCGCGCCGGTATCGGTCACGGGCTGGCCGCGAGTCATTCCGTCGGTGGAGTCCATAGCGATCGTGCGCACCACGCCCTCGCCGAGATGTTGCGCCACTTCGAGCACAATGCGCTTATCGCCGGTATAGGTTTCCAGCGCGTTGAGAATGGACGGCAGTTCACCGTCGAATTTCACGTCAACGACGGCCGAGATCACCTGTGTCACTTTACCTGATGCGCCGCTTGCCGCAGGGGCCGCTTTTTTCCTTGGTGGCATGTATTGCTCCCGATTCTACGCAATTCGCCCGTCAACGGTGCTTCATAACCGTTAAAGCCGCTGGTGTAAAGCGGGAATTTATCTTCAGGCGGCTGTTTTTCGCTCCCGCCTGCATTTTTAAAAACAAGCGTCAGAATGCCGTCCCCAAATAAAAAACAACTTGATTACCCACGATACTTCGCTCCCCCCTTGAAGCATCCGCCTGCGGGATGCTTCATTATTGGTTTGCATAGCACCCCGCAGGCGGGTGCTTCAAGGGGGGAGCACGCGAAGCAGGGCCGAAGGCCGAAGCTGAGCGGTGGGGGGGATAATAAGAGCAATCCCCCCCACCGAATCGCCTTCGGATTTCATCCTCGGCTCTTCGACTCCCCCTCAAGGGGGGAGTGGTAACTATCTGTTTTTACTGGTACGCACACAGATAAAAATCAACCGGAGTATAGTGGATAATCAAGAAAAACAAAATTAACCAACAAACTCGAAATCCGATGCCGAAAGATCAGCGGCATGAACGTTATTCAATGCAATACGGTTCGCCTCCCCCTCTCCGGTCGGAATGAAAATGACAGCGTTGCCCTGCGACGTTTCCAGAATCGTCAGGTCGTCGAAACTATCCACGAGATATTGAATCTGGATTTTATCCTCACCCACGGTAAAGTCGCCGATGCGATCCAGCGCAGTCGAGTGAGCGAACTGAAGAAAAAGGAACGTATCGCCGCCATCGCCGCCCCACAACGTATCGTTGCCGGAGGAGTCCCACAAAAAGTCATTGCCATTGCCGCCATTGAGATAATCATTCCCGATGCCGCCGTTGAGCACATCGTCTTCCGATCCACCGTAGAGCGAATCATTACCGGAATCACCATCCAGCCGGTCTTTTCCGCTGCCGCCATTGATGTAATCATCCCCGTAATCACCTTTGAGCCAGTAATCGTCTCCCTCTTCGCCGTAAATGGAGTCGTTGCCGACACCTCCGAAGAGATAATCATTTCCCGCTCCGCCCGCGATGTAATTAGTGCCTTCAAAGCCGGAGCAGGTATCTTCGCCGTCGCCGCCGATCAGGGTGTCGTTCCCGCTGTTACCCACAAGATTATCATTACCTTCCTGACCCTGAAGCAAATCATTGCCCGTGCCGCCGATCATCGTATCGTCGCCATCGCCGCCGTAAATAATATCATTCCCGCCTTTTCCGTCCAGCCGGTCATTTCCGCCAAAACCGAATATCATTTGCCGGTGACCGTCACCCGTCAGCGTATCGTCTGCTTCGGAGCCGTTAATGGTCGTATACATGACTGTATTCTTTCGTTTTGCGTAGGCGTTGTTTATAAGGGGGAGCGTATGCGAGCAGAGTAATGGCAGAGGAAAAGTTTGTAAAGCCTTTTTGCTTGAACGGGCAAGCTATCAGAGAACGGCTTCACCGAAAGTCTCAACGGCAAAATCCGCGACGAATGCCTCAACGAACACTGGTTTAGCAACCAGAATGAAGTCAGATGCATCATCGGGGCATGGCGACACGACTACAACCACGTTCGCCCCCGTTCCAGCCGTGAGTACAAAACACCAGAATAATTGATAAGAGCCAATGTCTTGCTTGGACATGCCTACTGAGTTGTTGATTAACACGCAACGACAGTCTATTAATTAATCAAGGGCTTTGCTCATAATTGGACTACACTTGAGGGGAACGTGGCTGATTTTTTACAAAAAGCTAAAGAAGCGGCATCGCCAATAGTAAGTCTTCAGGCACAAGCTTCTCCTTCGGCATTTGAGACAGCGGTTAACAAGATAGAAATTATCACGCCATATCATATTAAGGTCGATCACAAAGGTGTGGTTGGAATGTGGGATCATTATCTTCCTCCTAATTTGACGCCGACTGAGGCGAAGGCGTATGGAGAAGAGAAACTTTTTGCAGAACGTCCGCTTGCCATCCACCCATCCGAATTGAAGGATGAGGCTGCTCTCAGGCAAAAGATCGGTTTCTATCTTTCACGCCAAAACAGACCAGGGGCGACGGAAAGAGTAATGCAGGAAATTTCTCAAAGAGCTATGAATTCCGGAGGCTTGAATGTGCTTTCTCAGCAGGCTGATCGCATGATCTCCCATGCGCGGGAAGTGATGCTTTCTTTTGAGAAAGAACCGCTTTTGCGTGACCTGATTCCGGTTTTCGCGGCGGATTCAGAACACCGGATGATGGTAGGCGACGCTACGGAAGGTTTTAAGCGTGATGGAAAAAATCTCGCTGGAAGCTATCTTTTTTATGAAAAAACCGCATGGACAACCACGGCTGACATTTTCCCCGTATATAACAGTCTGGATACGGAATTGGAAGGTGATCGCATTCCGGATGAAGAAAGGCCGGGTTACCGCTCCGTCCGTAAAATCACGCATGCCAATACGATGGGAGAGGAATTAACCCATGCGGCCTATCGTATTTTGGGGGAAGCGGATAAAACGGGCAGGGCAAACAAAGCGTATAATAAAGATCACAAAAATATAAAGAAAATAGATCATCATTTTGATGAACATCAAAGTGAATTGTTGACGCTGATTCAACAGCGCAGAGAAGAAACCGGCTATCAGGGCGAAAAAACAAATGAACAACTATTGGAAGGCATGCGGCAGGATGCCAGAAGAATTATTGATCCCCCCGGTTATCATCCAGATAAGACTATAACTGAAGCGTTGGCGAAAGTGCAGAATTTCCATATGAAGTGGGGCGATACTATCACCCGCAAGTTCTTTCCTGAAATAACGAATTTTATCGAACAGGAAGTCAATCCGAAAGCAAGAGACTATATAACGAAAAGCCAACCGTCCCAGCGGCAACACGAAACTGGTGTGAGCCGACGATGAAGCGTTAAAGCGCTTCCGCGCCCGAGATGATCTCAATGAGTTCCTTGGTGATGGCGGCCTGGCGGGTGCGGTTGTATTGCAGGCTCAGGCGCTTGATCATGTCCCCGGCGTTGCGCGTGGCGTTGTCCATCGCCGTCATGCGCGCCCCCTGCTCGCTGGCGGCATTCTCTAGCAATCCGTGGAAGACCTGCACCGTCAGGTTGCGGCGCAGCAGGTCGTTTAAGATCACCTCCTCTTCCGGCTCGTATTCATAAACCAGTCCGGTCTGTGTGCCCTGCTCCATCGAGGTTTCAGGCAATTCCAGCGGGATGAGTTGCTCCAGCGTGACGATCTGCGAAATCGCCGATTTAAAACGGTTATAGATAATCGTACAGGTATCGCAGTTTTCCTGCTCAAACAGCATCAACATCTGCTCGGCGATGACCGAGGCGGCGGTGAAGTCGAGCTTCGGCTTGCCGATATCGGTGGCGCGGGCGGCGATCAGGTCGGGACGCCATGCCTTGATCTGCTCGTAACCTTTGCGGCCTACGCAGAAAATCCGTACTTTTTTGCCTTCACCTTCCAGCAGGGCGACATGGTATCTGGCGGCGCGCACAATCGAGCCGTTAAATCCGCCGCACAGCCCGCGGTCGGAAGACATGACGACCAGCAGATGCGTATCCTGTTTTCCGGT
Source organism: Alphaproteobacteria bacterium (assembly GCA_021730835.1). Taxonomy (GTDB): domain Bacteria; phylum Pseudomonadota; class Alphaproteobacteria; order Rickettsiales; family UBA998; genus JAKFYP01. The sequence goes on along the minus strand of JAKFYP010000224.1, from coordinate 11,224 downwards.
TCCCTTCAGCAGCAGCGGCGCGTTGGACGGATCGGCATGGGCGGCCAGCGAGCGCAGGATGTTGCCCATATGCTCGGCGTAGGGCCGCGCCGCCTCGGCGTTTTCCTTGGCGCGGCGCAATTTGCTCGCCGCCACCATTTTCATGGCTTTGGTGATCTTTTGCGTGTTTTTGACCGACCCGATGCGGTTTTTGAGGTCTTTTAAGCTGGGCATTAGAGGGGAAGCTCACGAATTTGATGACTTTGTTGATTTTCAATAACAAGCATAGCCTCAGGGCTTTTTAGCTGTTCATTGGCATTTAGCAGTTCGATACCGAAAATACGGCCATCGGGTGTCATGTCGATATTCATCTCATCGCTAATTTGAATCGTATCCACATGCTCCCCTTCTTTGAGGGCATCGCGCAACTGGATATAGCCGATATTCAGTTCCGGATTATAGGTTACTCTCATATCGTGTCGCCTCTTAAAAGAATTTCGTAATAACCGTGATTACCAGCCAACCATTAGGCATTTTCTGAGCAATGACCATCAATTGTATGGTTTCATAATACGTTCCGTTGTGCATCCCGGCAAAGGTAAAATTCCGCCGGAATCCTGTCCGCCCGTCCCGGGCAGGAAATTTTTCCCCAAACCGGACGGTCTCAACAATCTGTGTTTCGTTCGTTCCTCTCTGTTCCGCCCGAAGCATGGCATGCGGGTCGATCTCAATCCTTGCGCCGTTACCATTGGCAGTCATGATGCCTTTCTCGACCAACCGATCATTTTGCCGGCGTCGGCAAAATGATCGGAAGCCTTATGGCCAGCCAATTCGCAGGCGATTTCTGCCTTTTCGATCATAGTCAAAAAATTGCTCCACATGGTATGTTCTGGCATCAACCTACTTAAACTTCTTCAGCACCGCCTCAATGGCGGCTTTGATTTTTTCTTCCGTGCTGTCGGTCAGTTTCTGCTCCTTGCGGATGATCTCCAGAATTTCCTTGCGGGAAGTGCGGATTTCGCGCAGCAGCGATTCCTCGAACGGCCTGACCTGCTCGATTTTCAGGCCATCAAGATAGCCTTTCACCCCGGCATAAATCACCACGACCTGCTCTTCGACCAGCAACGGCGAATATTGCGCCTGCTTGAGTAATTCGGTCAGGCGCTGGCCCCGGGCCAGCAGCTTTTGCGTGGCGGCGTCGAGGTCGGAGCCGAACTGGGCGAACGCCGCCATTTCGCGGTATTGCGCCAGCTCCAGCTTGATCGAACCCGCGACCTGTTTCATTGCCTTGATCTGGGCGGCGGAGCCGACACGCGAAACGGAAAGTCCCACATTCACCGCAGGGCGGACGCCTTTGTAGAATAATTCGGTTTCTAAAAATATCTGTCCGTCGGTGATGGAAATCACGTTGGTCGGGATATAGGCCGATACGTCCCCGGCCTGCGTTTCGATAATCGGCAGGGCGGTAAGCGATCCCGCTCCCATCGCGTCGGACATCTTGGCGGCGCGCTCAAGCAGGCGGGAGTGGATATAGAACACGTCGCCCGGATAGGCTTCGCGGCCCGGCGGACGGCGCAACAGCAGCGACATCTGGCGGTAAGCGACGGCCTGCTTGGAGAGATCGTCATAGATGATAACGGCGTGCATACCGTTATCGCGGAAAAATTCACCCATCGCGCAGCCGGTATAGGGGGCGAGGAACTGCAGCGGTGCGGCTTCCGAGGCGGTGGCGGCGACGACGATGGTGTATTCCATCGCGCCGGTTTCCTCGAGTTTCTTGACCACCTGCGCCACGGTTGAGCGCTTCTGGCCGATAACGACATAGATGCAGAACAGCTTTTCTTTATCGTTCGTAGCGGCTTTGTTCGGCTCCATCTGATTGAGGATGGTATCAATCGCCACGGCGGTTTTGCCGGTTTGACGGTCGCCGATGATGAGTTCTCGCTGGCCTCGGCCAATGGGAATCAGCGCATCAATGGACTTAATGCCGGTTTGTACCGGCTCATGCACCGATTTACGCGCAATAATACCAGGCGCCTTGACTTCGACACGGGAGCGGGTTTTGGTTTTGATTGCGCCCTTGCCGTCAATCGGGTTGCCAAGGCCGTCCACCACGCGCCCGAGCAATTCCATGCCGATGGGCACATCAACGATGGATTGGGTGCGCCTGACAGTATCGCCTTCCTTAACGCCCCGGTCGGAGCCGAAAATCACCACGCCGACCGAATCGGTATTGAGGTTAAGCGCCATGCCGCGCAATCCGCCCGGGAATTCAACCATTTCTCCGGCCTGCACGTTCTCAAGCCCGTAAATCGTCGCCACGCCGTCGCTAACCGAGACGACCTGCCCGACTTCGGCCAGATTTTTATCGTCTTCCCAGCCCGCTATCTGGGTTTTGAGGATTTCCGAAATTTCCGAGGGACGAATGTCCATGTTTTTTCTCCTTGATTTTAGGGGATAGAGTATGGGGTATAGTGCCTAGCCTCTTGCAATTGTCTCCTGTAGCGCAGCCTCCAGCCGGTTGAGTTTTCCCTGAACCGATAAATCCAGCAATTTCGAGCCGATAGTAAGGGTAATCCCGCCGATCAGCAACGGCCTGACTTCTTCCCGCATCGCCACTTTCCTGCCCAGCGCCTTTTCCAGCGCTTTTTGCAGATTCGCTTTCCCGCTCGCATCCAGCGGACGGGCAACGCGTATTTCGACCTGCTCGATATTGCTGTCAGCGAGCAGGCGGGCGCGGTAGCGCTCGACAATAACGCTCAGCGCATCAAAGCGTCCGTTTCTCGCCAGTCTTGCCGCGAACTGAATCAGGACATCCGAATACCCGGCGCGTCTGGCGATCATTTCAATCGCGGAAGCTTTCTGCGCTTTGGCGATGGTCGGATCGTGCATGGCAGCGGCCAGTTGCGGGCTGGATTGCAACAAAGCCTCCAGTGCCGTCAGCTCATCGCCGGTTTGCTCCGCCTTTTTTTGCTCAAGCGCCAGCTCATACAGCGCCTCGGCATAACGTTCTGCGGCAAGGCGGGTCTGTTGGCGCGTATTGCTCATGTAATCTGAAACCGGTTCGAGCTAAATTTTTATATTAACTTCACTGCGTTAAGGAGGCCGCCGCACGGACACCTCCTTACCCGTGCGGGAATCTAGGAAAAAAAGAAACGCATTACAAGGATTTTGTGTCAACAAAGTTTATAAATTCATTGATGAGGCCGTCACATAAAGCTCATCGGGTCTATATCCACCTTGCATTTAATGAGGCGTGGCATCTCCACCGCATCCAGCCATTCGCGCAGGTAACGCTGGATATCGGCCTGCCGGGGCGTCATCACGAGCAGCCTCCAGCGAAACCAGCCGCGCAGCCTATAGAGCGGCGCAGGAGCCGGGCCGAGCACCCGTACATCCTCGCGGCGCGGTGCATGCGCCGCCAGTTTTCGGGCTACCGTTTCGGCCATTTTTTCATCCCGCCCCTCGATAATCAAGGCCGCCAGCCGCCCAAAAGGCGGCAGACCGCCTGCTTTGCGCGATTCCAGCTCCAGCTCCAGCAAACGCTCATTGTCTCCGCCAGCCAGCGCCCGCATCACCGGATGCTCGGGCTGGCAGGTCTGTATCAGTACGCGCCCCGGTATGCCGCCCCGCCCCGCCCGGCCTGAAACCTGATGGAGCATCTGCCAGGTACGCTCGATGGCGCGGGGGTCGCCGCCGGATAAGCCCAGATCGCCGTCAATGACGCCGATCAGGCTTAACCCCGGGAAATGATGCCCCTTGGCCATCAGTTGCGTGCCGATGACGATATCCACCCGACCGGCGGCGATGGCCTCGATGGATTCATGTAACTGAGCAGGCGTTTTGATTGTGTCGCTGGCCAGAATCATGTGCCTTGCCGAGGGAAACAGGCTGGCGGCTTCGGCGGCGATGCGTTCGACACCCGGGCCGCAGGCGGCGAATTTATCCTCCGCCTCGCAAGAGGGGCAGGCTTTGGGTGCGCGTTGGGTATAGCCGCAATGATGGCACTGGAGTTGCGAGTGGTGAGTTGCGAGTTGCTCGTTGCGTGTATTATCTGACTTCTGATGCAGCACCAGCCATGCGGTGCAGGAGGGGCAGGCGAAACGGTAGCCGCAGGCGCGGCAAAGCAGCAGCGGTGCATATCCCCGGCGATTGAGGAATAACAAGGCTTGTTCTCTCCGCTCAAGCGTGGCGGCGAGTGATTCGCGCAATTCCGTCGAGAGAAACTCGCTGGACGGAATTTTCTCACGCCGCATGTCAATTAGGGCAATATCGGGCATAGATGCGCCGCCATAGCGGGCCTCGAGATGTACTCGCCGGTATTTGCCCCGTTCGGCATTGGCGAGTGTCTCCAGCGACGGAGTGGCGGAGGCGAGGATCACCGGTATATCTTCATGCCAGCCCCGGGCAACGGCCATATCGCGGGCATGATAGAGCACGCCATCCTCTTGTTTATAGGAGCCGTCATGCTCCTCATCAACGACGATCAGGCCAAGTGCGGGAAACGGCAGAAACAGGGCTGAGCGTGCTCCGACCACCAGCGGGGCGGCTCCGTGCGCCACTGCCCGCCATGTTCGTTTGCGCTCTGCCTCGGAGAGAGAAGAATGCCACAGCACAGGCGGGAAGCCAAACCGGCGATGAAAACGCTCCACCCATTGAGAAGTCAGAGCGATTTCAGGCAATAATACAATGGCTTGCTTGTCAGCGCACAACGTTTGTTCGATGGTGTCGAAATACACTTCAGTTTTTCCAGAGCCGGTGACACCTTCCAGTAAAGTGACGCAAAACCCATTCGTATCCTGACGGATGGCATCGGCAGCCTGTTGCTGGCTGGTGTTGAGCCGTGCCGGTGATGTGCATATTGGCGGTGGTAGGGTGGGGGCAAGAGTGATGGTTGTTTTTATTAAAGCACCCGCCGAAACCAGCCCGTCAATTACCCCCTTCCCGGCCCCTGTTCTTTCCATAATCTCTGATGCAATGAGTGAATCCGTATCCTTCAGCAACTTCATTACCCGGTTGCGCTGAGGTGTCATCGGCAGTCCTTCCGGAAGCGGAAGGAGCTGATAGCGAATCTCCGCAGGAGGGGAGGTGATGGCTTTGGGAACACCGAGGCATAATTTCAGCACATTGCCCGGAGAGGAAAACGTATAATGGGCCATCCAGTCGATAAAGCGGCGCATTGCCTCGGGCATGGGCGGTATATCCGGGCACAGGACGGTAACGGGCCGCAGGCGTTCTTTGGGAATTTCACCCGATGCCTCTCCCCAGACGACGCCGAGAACCGAGCGCTTGCCCAGCGGCACGATGACATAACTGCCGGGGACGGCAAGGATGTGATCGGGCAGAGCATAGTCGAAACCCAGTCCGGCATTGACCGGCAGCAGTACGCGGACTGGATTCAAACGATCAGGCATTGCAACCGGCTATGGCTCAGGGTAAGGTGTTAGCGAATTTTGGTTATTTCTCATGTAAATATATTGAAATATATTAAATATAAGAGATGACAGGCTGGCGAATGCCAGCCCGCCGCTTGTGTGACGTAAGCCGTAGCGGCGTTTGAGCGTAAATAGCATAACTGAGGAACGGGTTGCCATGAAGTTTTTTGTCGATACGGCGGATATTGCGGATATTAAGGAGCTGGCGGCGACCGGCCTGCTTGATGGGGTGACGACCAATCCAACCCTGATCGCCAAATCGGGGCGGGACGTATTCGAGGTACTTGAGGAAATCTGTGCGGTTGTTTCCGGGCCGGTAAGCGCCGAGGTGACCGCGACCGATGCGGAGAACATGATCGAGGAAGGCAAGCGCCTGTCGCGCATCGCCAAGAATATTGCGATTAAAGTGCCCCTGACGCTCGACGGGCTGAAAGCCTGCCGACACTTTAGCGACAAAGGCGTGATGGTCAATGTGACTTTGTGTTTTTCGGCGGCACAGGCAATTCTTGCCGCTAAGGCAGGAGCCAGATTTATCTCGCCTTTTGTCGGGCGCCTGGACGATATCGGACAGGACGGGCTGGGGCTGATCCGCGAAATTTGTGAAATTTATCGTCAGTATGATGCGTTTAAAACAGAGGTGCTGGTTGCCTCGGTGCGCCATCCGATTCATATTGTCGAATCGGCGCGTCTGGGTGCGCATGTGGCGACCATCCCTCCGAAAGTCATCAAGCAATTGTTTCATCACCCGCTGACCGATAAGGGGTTGGAGATGTTCCTGCGTGACTGGGAGAAAACCGGGCAGAAAATCGCATAAATGATGGAAGCGGAGGATAATAAAGACCAGCAGTCATCTCTGACGGAGCAAGAAGTCGCCGCGTATCTGCTGGCCCATCCGGATTTTTTGCTTAACCATCCAGAACTGCTAGAGGAAATGCTGCCGCCAGAGCGTGAGCAGGGTGATAACGTATCGGATTTTCAACAGTTTGCGATTCAGCGCTTGCAAGGGCAGGTCAAAAAGGTGCGGGCGCATTTCAACCGTCTGGTCACTTCGGCGCAGGATAACAATTCGGTGCAGCAGCAGGTGCATCAGGCGGTGATCCGGCTGGTGGCGGCCCGGGGGCTGGAGCAGTTGCTCGAGGTGCTGACGACGGATCTGGTACAGTTATTTGGGGTGGACGTGGTGCGGCTTGGCATGGAATCCCCGGCGGCGGGAATGTATGAAAGCTGCTATCCCGAGCAGCATTATTCGGGGATTGTTTTTATACCGGGTAGCTCCGTTGATATACTGACGGAAGGCGCGCCGGTCAGGCTATGCCCGGATGCAGCGGCGCTTCCGGCTTATGAATCAGGCGAGGTGTTTTCCGAATGCACGCGGCTGGTGGCTTCCTGTGCCTTATTGCGGCTGAATCTGCGGCGGCAGGAGCGTCATGCCCTGCTGGCTTTCGGAACGCGGGAAAAAGGTCGCTATGCGCCGGAGCAAGGAGCCGAGTTGTTGCGGTTTCTGGCCCGCATCATTGAGGAAAGGCTGGATGTATGCCTCGAGGAGACAGGGATAGAGCCGATCGCGTAATCCCGGATTTTATGGATGCCCGGGTTGCGGCGTGGCTGGATGCCTGGTTGCTCTGGCAGCGCGGCGGCAGGCGCATGGCGGCGCATACGGAACTGGCTTATCGTCATGATTTACATGATTTTTTCCTTTTTCTCTCGCAGCATCAGGGCGGGCAGGTCGGCCCGGATATGCTGGAGCAACTGAGCCTGCCCGATATTCGGGCATGGATTGCCGCCCGTAGCGCCCGTGAGATGGCAATGCCCTCCAATGCACGGGCGCTTTCGGCCTTGCGCAGTTTTTTCCGATACCTGCAACGTCAGGGTATTGGGAATGAGGCGGTGTTTCGCCTGAAATTGCGGGAATCGCCGAAGCGCCTGCCCCGGTCAATAGAAACGGAAAAGATTCTCGAGATGATTGGGCAGGCCGATTTTAACCCGGAAGATGAACAATGGATCGTTGATCGCGACCGCGCCATCCTGATGTTGCTCTACGGGTGTGGGTTGCGGATCTCCGAAGCCCTGTCACTTCGGGTTGGAAACATTGCCAGAGCGGAACAAAAGCTGAGGGTCAGGGGCAAGGGAAATAAGCAACGGGAAGTGCCGATGATCCCAAAAATTCAGTCTTCTATAGACACATATATGGATATTTGCCCGTATCTTCTCGGTAAATCCTCATCTAAAATCCCGCTTTTTTATGGAAAAAGAGGAAATATTTTAAATCCCGGGGTTTTCCAAAAACGCTTCCGTGATTTACGCCATCTGGTGGGATTGCCCGACCAGATGACCCCTCATGCCCTGCGCCACAGCTTTGCTACTCATCTGCTGGCATCGGGAGCGAATCTCCGTGATATTCAGGAATTGCTGGGCCATGAAAGTCTGAGTACCACCCAGTGTTACACGGCGGTAGACCATGAGCGGATGCGCAAACATTACGAGCAGGCGCACCCGATGGCGAAGATAGAAAATGAGTTAGAGGCTTGAATCCAGCATCCATGCCTGTTTTTCATGTGCGGGAATACGGGTGGTTAGCAGGTCGCATGTTCCTTCATCGCCTTTTTTCTGGGCCTTCTCCAGCAGGGAATAGAGAGACTGGATCAGCGTTTTATGGTCATCGCGCAGGGTTTTCACCATTTGCGGCGTGTTTTCCTTACCCGTGGCCTCCTTTATGGTGGCAAGCTGCGAGAATTCCCGGTAAGAACCCGGTGCTTTTTCTCCCAGCGCCCGAATGCGCTCGGCAATTTCGTCAATCGCCAGCGCCAACTCACTGTATTGCGCCATAAACAGCGCATGCAGCGCCGAGAATTGCGGCCCGGTGACGTTCCAGTGATAATTCTGGGTTTTCAGATAGAGCGTATAACTATCGGCAAGCAAGGCTTTCAGGCCACTGGTGACGGGGTTGGCAGGCATGGCGTTTCTCCTTTTCCTGTTTGGACATCTCTGTTTTTAGCCTATGCTGGGCGTATGAGCAAAAAGAATAATGGTACACGTGATCTTACTGTGCGCGTCAGGACGGCGCGCAAACGTTCGTCCTCTTCGACGCGCTGGTTGCAACGCCAGCTTAATGATCCTTACGTTCAGCAGGCAAAGCGTGAGGGCTACCGTTCGCGGGCGGCTTACAAATTGCTGGAGCTGGATGAGAGGCTGCATTTTCTTTCGCCGGGCCAGCGGGTCATTGACCTTGGCGCTGCTCCGGGAGGCTGGACGCAGGTTCTGGTGGAGGCAATAAAACCGGATGAAACCGGCGGATTGGTGCTGGCCGTTGATTTACAGGCGATGGAGCCGGTTGCCGGAGCGCAATGCCTGATGCAGGATTTCATGGCGGAAGAAGCGCCGCGCATTTTGATGGAGAAACTCTCAGGAAAGGCCGATCTGGTGCTCTCGGATATGGCTCCGGCATCTTGTGGCCATGCGCCGACCGATCATATCCGTATCATGGCATTGTGCGAGGCGGCATATCTGTTTGCCTGCGATGTGCTCAACCCCGGCGGTGTGTTTGTCTGTAAAGTGTTGCAAGGAGGAACGGAACAAGTGTTGTTGGCGGATATGAAGATGCGCTTTTCTAAGGTGCGTCATGCCAAGCCAAACGCAAGCCGCAAAGATTCGGCCGAGGCCTACGTGATAGCCAGCGGTTTCAGACCCTGAAGCATCCCCCATTCTTATTTGCCAGAATGAGATATTTATAAAAAGATTGACAATTTATTTCAAAATGAATATTAAATTCCGACGTGTTTTTTATAAAATTTGATTAAGATTGTCTTTTGTTTTGTGGGTGAATTAATTATTGATTAACCAATTTCTTTTTTGTACGCCTGACCAAGCAAATAAATTTCCTTTGAATACAAAGTGCTATAAAAAAATATTAAAAATACCGTTTCAAGGCCGCCAGCTTATCGAAGTGTAAAGATTTGACTGGTAAATTTATCTTGTCAATTTCGGAAACATCGCTATATTGTGCACCGCAATAACTCAGGGAGGAGTTCCTATGCAAACCCAGCTTACTTCACAGACGCCAATCGTGCCGGTTATTCTCTCCGGCGGGATGGGCAGCCGCCTGTGGCCGATGTCGCGCAGCAAGTTTCCCAAACAGTTTCTGGGACTGGCCGGCAACGGTAAGGGCAGCCTGCTTGAGCAGACCGCCAAACGCGTCGCCAAGGGCAATGGCCGACCGATGAAAGCCCCTGTGGTGGTTAGCAACGTTGATCACCGTTTCCTTGTCGCCGAGCATATGAAGCGTGCGGGTTTCAGTGAAGTCGATATTATCCTTGAGCCGGAAGGCCGCAATACTGCCCCGGCCATCGCAGCGGCTGCGCTTTATATTCAGTCTCTCTATAAGAACGCCATCATGCTGGTTTTGCCGTCGGATCATATTATCCGCGATACCGACAGTTTCGCCAAGGCCGTCAAACTGGCAGCCGATGCGGCACAGGAAGGTTCTCTGGTCACATTCGGCATCCAGCCGGAATATGCCGAGACCGGCTATGGTTACATCAAGCGCGGCAGCCAACTCAATGGCAGCAAAGGTGTCTATAAAGTCAGCAAATTCGTGGAAAAGCCGGATCAGGAAACCGCAGGCAAATACCTGAGCGCGGGTGATTATTCCTGGAATAGCGGTATGTTCATGTTCCCGGTCGAGGCGTTTCTCGAGGAAATCGGGCAATATCAGCCGGAAATTCTCAAACAGGTGAAATCGGCGCTGGACAAGGGTGAAAAAGATAGTGATTTCATTCGCCTGAACGGCAAATATTTCAGTAAAGCGCCGTCGATTTCCATCGACTATGCCGTTATGGAGCATACTAAAAAAGCGGCGGTTGTACCGGTTTCCTGTGGCTGGAGCGATGCAGGGGCATGGGATTCCCTGTGGCGTATCGGCGAAAAAGACAAGGATGGCAACGTGACATCGGGTGTCACCTATGCTCGTGATACCAAAAACTGCTATCTCCATGTCGCGGGTGGAGCACCGGTGGCAACGCTGGGCGTGGATGACCTCGTGGTTGTTTCCACCAAGGATATGGTGCTTGTTACCCGCAAAGACCGGGCGCAGGATGTCAAGCAACTGATGGAAGAGGTGCGTTCTAAAAATGAGCAACTGGTTGAGCATCATCAACGGGTTTATCGCCCGTGGGGTTTCTATGAAACCGTTGAGTTGGGTACGCGTCATCAGGTGAAGCATATTCAGGTCAATCCCGGCGCGAAACTTTCGGTGCAGATGCACCATCACCGGGCTGAGCATTGGGTAATCGTCAATGGTACGGCTCGCGTGACTTGCGATAACGAGGAGAAAATTCTCAGCGAAAATCAGTATACATTTATTCCGCTGGCTTCCGTGCATGCCATTGAAAATGTAGGTAAAATTCCGCTCGATTTCATTGAGGTGCAGCATGGTGAATATCTCGGAGAAGATGATATTGTCCGTTTTTCCGACATGTATGGCCGGGCCGAAAGCAAATAAAACGCCATATCAACAAGACACAAAGGGGAGCACTGATCGGCTCCCCTTTTCGTTGCCTTCCGCGTGACATATCGGTTACGCTAGTGGCATTATTATCTGAAAGATGGGATAAAATGGAAGGGCCGTCCAAAAAGCATATAATTACGCTGTGCTTGGCTGTATAATCCACAGCCGGTAGAGTGTGTCACGCGAGTATGCTACATGAAGTGTCCCTTTTGCGGTCATTCCGATACGCAAGTTAAAGATTCGCGGCCCAGCGAAGATGGCGCAGCCATTCGCCGCCGCCGCTTCTGCCCCGAATGCGAATCGCGCT
>JAKFYP010000085.1 GCA_021730835.1 Alphaproteobacteria bacterium | reverse complement strand
CCTTAAGGCATTAGCATTTTTCGCTGCCTGCTCATCGGATGCCGAACTATTGGCTTTGGATACTGCTTCTGCATGCATTTTTTGAAAATACCGCAGTGTATCGGCATTTGGGACATCGGATGTTCCTGTAAAAGATGACTTAATCTGATCAAAAACGTAATCCAGATTAGTTTTTTTCTGAGGCGTCAAGTTTCCCATGTTTTTCTCCCTTTAAGAATAGCCGCCCCTATGGGCAGACGTTTACACATACTACTCAATGAATGTTACATTCTCATGACAATCAGCCCGATTGCAGGCGAAAGGATGCTCTAGCGCTTCAACATGCCCCTTTCCCGCATAAATCCCCTCTTTTCACTGGTGTTTTTTACCAAATCTAGTAAAAAGCAGGGATTGAGAAATATGTGAGTGAATATTGCCGTTATGAACAGTCAGCCAGTGGAAAAAATCGTGGAAGAACAGGAATACGGCGCGGAGTCGATCAAAGTCCTGCGCGGGCTGGAGGCCGTGCGCAAACGCCCCGGCATGTATATCGGCGATACCGATGACGGCTCGGGCCTGCATCACATGGTCTACGAGGTGGTGGACAACGCCATTGACGAAGCGCTGGCCGGGCATTGCGACCTGGTGACCGTCAGCCTCAACGCCGACGGCTCCTGCACGGTATCCGATAACGGGCGCGGCATCCCGGTGGATATTCACGCCGAGGAAGGCGTCTCCGCCGCCGAGGTCATCATGACCCAACTGCATGCGGGCGGCAAGTTCGACCAGAATTCCTACAAAGTCTCCGGCGGATTGCACGGGGTCGGGGTCTCCGTCGTCAATGCCCTGTCGGAATGGCTGGAGCTGACCATCTGGCGCGAGGGCAAGGAACATACGGCGCGTTTCGAGATGGGTGATACGGTGCGCTCGCTGGCCGTCACCGGCCCGGCCAACGGCAAAAAAGGCACGCAGGTGACGTTCCTGCCCTCCGGCCAGACTTTCACCTTCACGACCTTCGATTTCGACACGCTGGAGCATCGCCTGCGCGAGCTGGCGTTTCTCAATTCGGGCGTGCGGATCGTGCTGTCGGATTTGCGCGAAAGCGAGCCGAGGAAGATCGAGCTTTATTACGAAGGCGGCACGCAGGCCTACGTCACCTATCTCGACCGCAACAAGCACGCCCTGCACGAGGCGATTGCCATTACCGGCGAGCGCGACGGTATCGCTGTGGACATTGCCATGCAGTGGAACGATTCCTACCATGAAAACGTCCTGTGTTTTACCAATAACATCCGCCAGAGGGACGGGGGGACGCATTTGCAGGGCTTCCGCGCCGCGCTGACCCGCACCATCAACACCTACGCCACCCATAGCGGGCTGACGAAAAAAGAGAAAGTCGCGCTGACCGGCGACGATGCCCGCGAAGGGCTGACCTGCGTGCTGTCGGTGAAAGTACCCGATCCCAAATTCTCCTCGCAGACCAAGGAGAAACTGGTTTCCTCCGAGGTGCGCACCATGGTTGAGAGCTACGCGTATGAGCGGCTGTCGCAGTGGTTTGAGGAACATCCGGGCGTCGCCAAAATCATTATCGGCAAGATCGTCGAGGCGGCGGCGGCCCGCGAGGCGGCCCGCAAGGCCCGCGAACTGACGCGGCGCAAGGGGGCGCTCGATGTCGCCAATTTGCCGGGCAAGCTCGCCGATTGTCAGGAGCGCGACCCGTCGCTTTCCGAGATATTCATCGTCGAGGGGGATTCGGCGGGTGGTTCGGCCAAGCAAGGCCGCGACCGCAAATTTCAGGCGATTCTCCCCTTGCGCGGCAAAATCCTCAACGTCGAGCGGGTGCGCTTCGATAAAATGCTGTCCTCTCAGGAAGTCGGCACGCTGATTACGGCGATTGGCACGGGCATCGGCCATCAGGATTTCGACATTGAGAAAACCCGCTACCACAAGATCATCATCATGACCGATGCCGACGTGGACGGCGCACATATCCGCACGCTGCTGCTAACGTTCTTCTTTAGACAAATGCCGCAACTGATTGATAAAGGGTATCTTTATATCGCCCAGCCGCCGCTATACAAAATCAAGCGCGGTAATTCGGAAGCCTACCTGAAAGACGACCGCGAACTGGAGCATTACCTCAAGCAGGCGGGGCTGGACGAAGCCGTCGTCACCCTGCATGACGGGCGGCAAATTGCGGGCGATGCGCTGCGTATCATGCTGGAAGAAGCCTCGCGGCTGGCTTCGCATATTCGCTCGCTGGCCGGGCGGGCGCCGGTGCGCGTGGTTGAAGCGGCCTCGCTGGCGGGAGTGCTGGATGGGGACGCCACCGGGCAGGCCGCGCAAAACACCACATTGCTGGCGCAACGGATGAATCTTCTGGATGAGAACGGTTTCGGCAGTTGGCAAGCGACATACGACGATAGCGGGTATCGCCTGCGGCGTACGGTGCGCGGCGTCAGCGAGGAGTTGGCGATCGACCACAAAATGCTGCAAAGCCGCGAAGCACGTGAATTACACGCCGCCTACGACTATTTGCAGGATATTTACGCCGCGCCGCTGACCTATACGCGCAAGCAGGCGGAGCAGGTCATCGCCACGCCGCTGGCCTTCTATGACGCCGTGATTGAGGCGGGCCGCAAGGGCATGGCGGTGCAGCGCTTCAAGGGTCTGGGCGAGATGAATCCCGATCAGCTCTGGGATACCACGCTTAACCCGGAAAACCGCACCTTGTTGCAGGTGAAGGTCGAGCATTCCGAGGACGCCGAGGAGGCCTTCTCCACCCTGATGGGCGATGTCGTCGAACCCCGCCGCGAGTTCATCCAGAACAACGCGCTGTCGGTTGAAAATCTGGATGCGTAACTACCTGTATTTATACTAACGCGAAAATCTAATAAAATTAATAGTTTGTACCTAAATATGACAATTATTTAACTAAGTTTTAAATTAAATATTGCGTATTGGCGATATCTGTATTAAACTGCCCGTTGTTAACTTTATTTAACAATCGTTCATTATACAGGGAGGATGCCATGTCGGCAGCAATTATTCTTGGCACTATAACCACTTATTATTCTGAAAATTCCAACATCATCAGCGCTTATGCGGCGGACGCCTACCGTTATCGCACTTTTCTCAACGGTGGCGATGATGTTTATCACGCGGGCCTTTACAATGATACGATATTGGGCGGCAACGGCAACGACTTCATCAAAGCGCATACCGGTGACGATCTGGTCAACGGCGATGAGGGCAATGACACGCTGCACGGCGAGGACGGCAACGATTCCATGAGCGGCGGCATCGGAAACGACCAACTGCACGGCGGGGCAGGCTTCGACACGATTTATGGTAATGACGGGCATGACCTGCTCGACGCAGGCGATTATGACGATTATGCCTATGGGGGCAGCGGGCATGACGTAATTTATGGCCGGGAAGGTAACGACCGGCTGTACGGCGACGAAGGGGACGATCAGATCGAAGGTGGCTCAGGAAACGACTACGTAAGTGGAGACACAGGGCATGACCGCCTGCTTGGCGAGGATGGGAACGATACCATGTACGGGCATGATGGAGCAGATCACCTGATCGGCGGAAGTGGCCACGATGCTCTTGACGGCGGCAATGACAACGATACGCTTGCAGGCGGCGTGGGCAGCGACTACTTATCTGGCGGCAGCGGCGACGACCGATTGCTGGCCGATATCGGTAACGACACTCTGAGCGGTGGCGAAGGCAACGATAACATGGATGGTGGCGGCGATAACGACGTGCTGGACGCCGGTAACGGCAACGATTTCCTCTCTGGGGGGTTCGGCAGTGATACCATTTATGGGGGAGCAGGAAACGATACTCTGGCTGCCGGTCTCGGCAATGACCGGCTTTACGGCGGCGCTGGCAGGGATGTGCTGTATGATGGCATTGGCAATGATTACCTGTCAGGCGGATCAGGAGCAGACAGCTTCTTTTTCTTCGTGGATGGAGATACCGACCACATCACTGATTATCAACGCGGAATCGACATTCTCGACCTGACAAGCTTCAATATCGCAGCAAATGGCTATGAGTTTGTTATCCAGAACTTCGCAACCTCGTCAACCGTCTATCTCTTCGGCGATTATTTGGTTGACGCATTTGTTTTTGGAAACGTAAACAACATTACCTCCAGCGATTTCCTGATTTAGGAACCGGCGGAGAAACGCCCTTCCGCCGGTGGCGGAGGGGCGTATTATTCATCGGCTATATTACGCCGACTGGTTGAGCGATTGCAGCATTTCATCCGAGGCGGTGATAACCTTGGCGTTCATCTCGTAGGCGCGCTGGGCGACGATCAGGTTGGTGATTTCATGCACCGGATCGACGTTGGAATTCTCCACATACCCTTGCAGGATCGTCCCGAAACCCTCTTCGGCGGGCAACCCCTGAATCGGATCGCCCGATGCGGCGGTTTCGGTGTAAAGGTTATCGCCGATGGCGCTTAATCCCCCCTCATTGACGAAATTTACCAGTTCGAGCTGCCCGAGCACCTGCGGCTCGATCTGCCCGTCAATCGTCACCTGCACCTCGCCATTGCGGCTGATGCTGATATTCACCGCGTCATCGGGCACGGTAATCCCCGGTGCGACCAGAAAACCCTGACTGTTGACGATTTCGCCGTCCGGGCTGAGTGAGAAAGTCCCGTCCCGTGTATAGGCATCTTCCCCGTTAGGCTGTTCAACCACGAAGAAGCCGCGTCCCTGTACCGCCACATCCAGCGCGTTTTCGGTCTGCTGCACCGTGCCCTGCTGATGGTTACGGTAAATAGAGCCAGCCTTGACCCCAAGCCCGATCTGAATACCGGTCGGCACGATCGTGCCGGTATCGGAGGAGTTGGTTCCGACGCGTTGTAAATCCTGATAGATGAGATCCTGAAATTCGGCGCGGCGGCGCTTGAAGCCCGTTGTCGTCATGTTAGCAAGGTTTTGGGATGTCACGTCTACATTGAGCTGTTGCGCCAGCATCCCGGTCGCGGCAATATTTAGTGAACGCATGATCAGCCTCCTTCGGCAAAACGGTCTGCAAGGTATTCCACATAGTGTAAAGCAAGGAGCGTGCCAGATTTGATATGGCTGAAAACACTTGATTAACTTTTCATATAGCATCACCCGGAGAATATCAGGGCAGCCGGTTTTCATCCTCACTGCCCGCATGAGCCATAGCGCGGGCTGTCTCACAAAGGCGCACCCACGACGTGTAAAACACCAGCGCCACAAAGAGAATGGCCAGCGGCGTAAACCATCCCGGCAACACCAGCATCAGCAAAAACATGATGAAGGCTTCCGGGCGCTCCATCAGCCCCGGCGAGTAATTGAAACTCTTTTCACTATCGTTGCGGAGGAAAATACCCGCCATCAGGAAGGTCGTCACGCACACCAGCACGCTGGAGAGCATCAGCAGACACCCTACTCCCCTACCAGCCGGGTCATACAGATACAGCCCGAGGATCACCGCGCTCTCCACGCAGCGATCCGAGACAATATCATACATCGCCCCTTGCAGGCTGCTTTCACCCCTCAGGCGGGCCAGCGTTCCGTCAAGCGTATCGAAGAAACCCGAAAGCACCAGCAACGCTCCCCCGGCAAGACCGGAGCCAAGCGCAATCGCCACTCCCGCCAGCAACCCCGCCAGCAAAGACAACAGCGTCGCGGCGTTGGGCGTCAGGCGGCGTATCAGCAGACGGGCGACCGGGTCGGCCAGCCATTTCTGGTAGGCGGGGCGAATATGGTATTCGAGCATGATGCGGGCAAAAATAAATGATATGGTGTTTTCATGCCTGAAAAAACGGATGCGGGCAAGGCGATTGCCTGCCTCGCCGCTTGATTTCCGCATGCAATACCCTTAAAAACACGACAACCGTGTGCCGCTTTAGCTCAGGGGTAGAGCAACCGCCTTGTAAGCGGTAGGTCATCCGTTCAAATCGGATAAGCGGCACCATCCGCCATCGGCAAGACGCCGCAGGAGTCACCGCTTCCCCATATGATACACTCCCCCATCTCCCCGGCCCGGCCTGAATGGCAAGACGGCGCGCCATATTCTCCGCTCTACGGGGATATTTATTTCTCCAAGGCGGGCGGGGCGGAGGAAACGCTCCACGTGTTTCTTGAGGGTAACGGACTGCCGGAGCGCTGGGAGACCCTTGCGCCGCAAGGCCGGTTCACCATCGGGGAAATCGGCTTCGGCACGGGCCTGAATTTCCTGCTGACCAGTTGGCGGTGGTTAAAACACGCTCCACCCGGAGCCACCCTGCATTACTGGTCGGTCGAGGGGCATCCTTTTCTGCGCAACGATTTACAGGCCATTCACGCCCTGTGGCCCGATCTCAGCCCCCACTCAGAAGAATTGCTGGCAGGCTGGCCGCCGCCACTGCCCGGTTTTCACCGGCTGGCGCTGGCGGGTGGCAAAATCCGGCTTACCCTGTTATTCGGCGAGGCGCATACCATACTGGAGAATGCCGATTTTACCGCCGATGCCTGGTATCTCGACGGGTTTGCCCCCAGCCGCAATCCCGAAGCGTGGGATACGGCGCTTTGCCGCCTGATCGCCTCGCATACCGCGCCGCAGGGAACATACGCGACGTACAGCGCCGCCGGGAAGGTACGCCGTGCAATGACAGAAGCCGGATTCACCGCAAAGCGTCGCAAAGGGTTCGGGCATAAACGCGAATGTCTGGCCGGGATGTTTGGCGGCGATACCTTACCGGCAAACCCGCCCCGGTCCGCATCGCATCCTGTGCTTATCGCCGGAGCCGGTCTGGCAGGCTGCGCGGCGGCGCATGCGCTGGCAACGAGAGGACACGAAGTTATCCTGTGTGACCGGCAGACTGGCCCGGCTATGGAAACCTCGGGCAATGAAGCGGCGATTTTATTTCCCCAGACGGCGCTCGAATGGACAAAAAACACACAGTTTTATTTTACCGCCTACGCCCACACACTCGCGTTGCTGGCACGGCTTCGCGCCGGGGGGCATATGATTGCGGGCGGGCATCCTGGCATGCTGCTATGCCCGAAATCGAAGGAGGATGCCAAACGCCTGCCGCGCATTCCCGGGGCACTCGGCTTGCATGAAAGCATCCTGCGCTATGTCAGCCAACAAGAGGCCAGCGGGATATGCGGGCCGGATGTCCATGACAGCGGGTTGTTTTTCCCGCAAGGCGGCTGGGCCAGCCTGCCGGAATTATGCCGCGCTCTGCTGGCGCATAAGGGTATCACCACACGCTACGGGGTGGAAATCACCGGCCTTACCCGGGGAGATCATCACTGGCAGGCGCATATTCGGGGCGGGGAAATAATCGAGGCATCCCGCGTGGTGCTCGCTTGCGCTCACAGCGCCCCGGGCCTGTGGCCGGAAGCCGCCCTGCCTGTGGGAAGCGTGCGCGGCCAAATCACCCGCATACCCGCAACACTGCATACCCGTGCGTTGAAAACCGTCCTGTGTTACGGCGGTTATATGCTTCCGGAATCGGAGGGTTTTCATCATCTGGGAGCCACCTATGACCGACATGAGGCCGGGCCGGTTTCTGCCGCTGCCGGACATCTCGCCAATTTCGGGAAATTGCGGCGCTGCTGCCCCGGCCTTCCCCTGCCTGACCCCGAAACCTGCGCGGGCTGGTCGGGTGTGCGAGCGACAAGCCCCGACCGGTTGCCAATGGTGGGAGCGCTTACCGGCGCGCCCGGGCTTTACACGACGCTGGCGCATGGTTCGCGTGGGTTGCTTTCCTGTCCCCTATCGGGTGAAATCCTGGCGGCGCATATCAGCGGTGAGGCGATTCCTTTGCCCCGTCACCTGCTTGCCGCGATTTCCCCCTCCCGCTTTAATAAATGAAGCCGACAGAGTTTTTTTGCTTGCCCTTGCTGGAGCACATCTGAAAAAGATGGTAATCTCAGCTTCTTATGTTGCCCATGCCAAATACGCTGCAACCGACGCCCGATCCTCTGCTTGGCACGGTGATTGACCATGTGCCAAGTTTGATTTTCTGGAAAGACGCCCAGTTGCGCTATCGCGGCTTCAACCGCTATTTCGCCGAGCGGATCGGCAAAGACAAGGCGGAAGAGATTATCGGCAAAACCGACGCCGAGCTGGCATGGCCCGACGAAGAACACGAATTATTCAGCCTGCATGACGAGGTGGTTGCAAAAGATAAATCTCCGGCGCTGGGGGATACCTCGCTCTTTATCAGCCGCGACGGCATGCCCGCATGGATTGAAACCAATAAAATCCCGCTTTTCGATCATAGCGGCGCGCTGATTGGCATACTGGGTTCCTATCTCGATGTCACCGACCGTAAGCACCACGAGGAAGAGCAGGAAAACAATAGCCGCCTCAATGCCCGCCTTGTCAATCTGGCGGCCCGCATCAATCTGGAAGCCGAGCGCGGCATCCATGAGCAACTGGCCGATCTTTCCCATGCTATCACGGAAGAGTTGGGTATTCCCCGCGTATCGCTCTGGTCATACGATGCGATGCGGCATACCCTGTGCTGCGAGATTGCCATCGCGGGTGACCACCGCTCTATTGATACGCAAACCGAACTCGATTTAAGCGATATTCCGTGGTTTTATACATCTCTGGAGAAAAACATTGTGCTTTCTTCGCATGATGCCTTCTCACACCCGCTCTTCAGTTCGCTGATTGAAACCTACCTGATCCCTCACGATATTTCTTCCTTTATGGTTTGCCCGATTATCATGCCGGGCAGCGTATGGGGCGCGCTTTTCGTGGAAACCGAAGGGCAGATGCACATCTGGAACCCGCAGGAGGAACATTTCGTGCACTCGCTGGCCAATATCATGGCCACGTCAATCAGCGTATTTGAGAACAGGAAGATCACCCGCGAGTTGCGTCAGAAGAACGACTTTTTCGACCTGTTGCTTGATGCGACACGGGACGGTATCTGGGACTGGAATCTGCGCGACAACACGGCGTTCTATTCCCCGACGCTAAAAAATATGCTGGGCTATAAGGAGCACGAATTCAAAAACGAGACCGGCGAGTTGACCCGCCTGATCCACCCCGAGGATCAGCCGGTGGTATTGCAGGAAATTCGCCGCCACCTCAAGCGTGAGACGGAAATTTATGAGGCCAGTTTCCGCGTGCGCATGAAAAACGGCAATTACAAATGGATACTGAGCCGGGGCCGCGCCCTGTTCGAGGAAAGCGGGCGGGCTTTCCACATGGTCGGGGCGCATGCCGACGTCGATCAACTCGTGCGCACGCAGGAACAACTCTCACAGCAAAATCAACTCATGGATAAGATCATTGAGAACCTGCCGGTCGGCCTGTTCGCCAAGGACGTTAAAAACGATTACGTCTATAGCATCTGGAACCGGCGGCTTGAGGAAATTTTCGGCACGGAGCGCGATAGCGTGCTGGGCAGGAACGATCATGCGATGTTTACGCGGGAGGAGGCGGATTACCGCCGCATGACCGACAGTCAGGTGCTTGAATACGATGCGCCGGTGGAAATTTATGAGAATGTGCGCAAGGGCGATGATCTCATCAGGATGCACATCAAGAAATTCCCGCTTTTCGACCGCCATCAGCAGCCGGAAATGATTGTCGGCATTATCGAGGATATTACCGAATGGGTGCAAAACCAGCGCGAGCTGCATGCCCACCGCAACGATCTGGAGGCGCTGATAATCGAGCAGACACAGGATATTATCGCCGCCAAGGAAGAAGCGGAAAAAGCCAATCAGGCCAAGTCGGAATTTCTGGCCAATATGTCGCATGAATTGCGCACGCCGATGCACGCCATCATCAATTACTCGCAGATGGGGCTGGATAAAACCGATCCGCAGGCCGATGACAAGAGCGAGCGCATTTATAAATATTTTAACAATATTCAGCGTAGCGGCAAGCGCCTGCTGGCTCTGCTCAACGACCTGCTCGACTTGTCGAAAATGGAAGCGGGCCGAATGGAGTTTTTCTTCGCTACCCATGCTATTGACGATTGCGTCAACCACGCGTTCGAGGAGTTGCAGTCGCTCGCCCAAACTAAAAACATCGCACTCTCCCTGGTGCAAAACACCACAAACAACAAGGCCTGGACGGATCGCAACCGCATCATTCAGGTGATCGTCAACCTGCTCTCCAACGCCCTGAAATTTACCGGCGAGGGCAAGCGGATCACCGTAACGCTCAAAGATACCGAACTCAGTACCGCAGGAAACACCGTCCCCGGACTGGCCGTTATGGTATCGGATCAGGGCATCGGCATCCCCGAAGGCGAGCTTGAAGAGGTATTCGGTAAATTTTCCCAGAGTACCCGCACCAAAACCGGCGCCGGAGGCACAGGGCTTGGGCTTTCCATCTGCCGACAAATTATTTCCAGCCACGGCGGAGAAATCTGGGTACAGAATAATCCCGAGGGCGGCGCGTGCTTTACTTTTGTTATTCCGCGTGAGAATCCTCTTGCCGCTCGGGAAAACCACAGTGGTTTGACATAAGCATTCCCCATGTCAAACCACTGGCCTGCGACGGCAAGCATAAACTTAGTTGGCTATAAGAATTATAACAGGAGAATCTTATGAAAAAACGTAAATTGCTAATCGTGGATGATGAGGAATTTAACCTCGATATTATGGAGGAATATATCGGCGACGCCGGATTTCTGACTATTCCCGCCCGCAACGGGCTGGAAGCATGGAATCTGCTGCAGGAACATCCCGATGTACAGGTCATCGTACTCGATCGCATGATGCCGGTGATGGACGGCATGGCGTTCCTCGAGAAGATCAAGCAGGAGCGGCGCTACCGTGAAATCCCGATCATCATGCAAACCGCCGCCGCCTCGCCCGACCAGATATACGAGGGAATGAAAGCCGGGGTATTTTACTACCTGACCAAACCGTATGAAAAAGACCTGCTGCTCAATGTTATCAACGCGGCCATGCAGGATATACAAACCGGCGTGCTCGATATTGACGGCAACGACAGCGCCCCGAGGAAAGTGCAGCACATGATCCGGCAAGCGCAATTTGAATTCAAAACACCGGCGCAGGCTCGTGAGCTGGCCGGTTTCATCGCGGGGGTTTTTCCCGATCCCGGGGCCTGTAGCCCCGGCCTCAACGAGATGATGATGAACGCCATCGAGCACGGCAACCTCGCCATCAGCTATGACGAGAAGCGGCGGCTCCTGATGACCGGCCAGTGGAAACAGGAAATCGAGCGGCGGCTCAACCAGCCGGAATATCAGAGCCGTCGGGCGCTGGCCATTGTCACAGTAGACAACGAAAAAGCCGAAGTCGTCATTCAGGATGAGGGCAAGGGCTTCGATTACCGGAAATTCAACACCACCCGGCCGGAGCATATCACTGAGCTAAACGGGCGCGGCATCGCCATCGCCCGCATGATCAGCTTCGACAGCATCACCTACGAAGGCTGCGGCAATACGGTACGCTGCATCACGGCACACAGGACGCAGGCGGAGAAGATAGCGATTTAGCTGCTATAAAAACAGAAGGGGCTGGCCTGAATAAGCCAAATGGATTCGCCTTATCCAGACTCCCCCTTTATAAGCTTTTTTTGTGAAATATACCCTGATCGCTTCGCTATCCAACAGGCTGAGTTCTTGCAAATGATCCGGCAATGGGGGATGATACCGTCAGGAGAGTATCAATGCGTGTATCGCTGCTATTATTTATTTTGTTCATGGTGCTGGGGACTTGTGTTGCCTTCCGTGAACAATCGCCAACTTCTCCACCAGTTGTTATCACACCTGAGACGGTGGAAATGCTCGAATTGCAAACACGTGAACGCACCTTGCGTATTGTTGTTGAGATTGCCGATACCGACAAGGAACGGGAAACCGGACTGATGTTTCGCAGTCACCTGAAAGCGCAGACCGGTATGCTTTTCGATTTTGGCTCCGAGCAGGCGCGGCGGGGCATGTGGATGAAAAATACACGTGTCCCTCTGGATATTCTGTTTATTGATAACCGGGGCGTCGTGGTGGAAATATTTGAGAACGCCACCCCTCTTTCCGAAGAACCGATGTTTTCAACCTATGCGGTATCCGCCGTGCTGGAGATCCCAGGCGGAACGGTCAAAAAATTCAGGATCATTCCCGGTACGGTTGTTCGCCACCGCCTGTTTCCGAGGTAGCCATGCGCCTGTTTTTGCTTCTTGCATTGTGTTTTTTGTCCTTTCAGGCAAGCGCCGGGCCGATCGTTTTCAGCCGCAAACCGCTCTATATCGAGAGTATCGTTACGCCCGCGCCGGTGCAGGGAGCGGATAAGAAAGAGAAGGATGCACAACAGCCCGCTGTCCCGCCGCAGAAAGTCCGTCATGAATTTTCAGCGGAAGTGCGCGCTGCGGAACAGGAGCATGAAAACTGGCTGGCCCGGCTGGCGACGCTACAGGAAAAAGAGGTGCTGTTGTCGCCGGGATTCGATCCAGAGGCGCTGGCGCAGGAGTGGAGCGGCATCAAAACTCCGGCGGATGTTGTATTTATCGCCAAAGGCGGCAAGATACTTGCCATCCTGCCGACATTCACCCCGGCCACTTTAAGCGATCCGCTGACCCTGAAGGCTGAAGCGGAGGCAGTGCTTTACCTTGCGCCGGGGACGGCGGAGAAGATGGGCATCAAACCCGGCGATACGGTAACACATCCAATATTTACGCCATCAACGGTGATATTACAGTAATCACTACGAAGGCCTGAGCGTAAGGCGGGCTGTCGGACAGGCTGAGATGGCAATCGGCGATTTGCCCCTTGCGCAACTTCGATTGCAGAAAGCGTTGCGCCTGCCCATGCAGCAAAAGTTGAGGTTTTCCCAGCGTATCGTTGAGGATTTCGATGTCCCGCCAGCCGATGCGCTCGCGCAACCCGCAACCCAGCGCCTTGAGGGCGGCTTCCTTGGCGGCGAAGCGTTTGGCGAAGGCCGCGGCTTCCTGCCCTTTGCGGCGATGCGCGTAGGCCCGCTCACCCTGAGTATAGACCCGCTCCTCGAAGCGCCGCCCGAAGCGCTCCAGCAGCTTCTCGATACGCCGGATGTCGGTTAAGTCTGTGCCAATGCCAAGGATCATCATGGAAGGCCCTGATTTTAAGGCTTACCTCATATTACAAAGCGATTGTCTAAAAAACCTTTTTTTCATTAATGCTTGTTTAATGATTGCGGCGTATAGTAACACTGCGTATTAAGTTATAATAACGCTGACGCCAGGTAGGTGGAGGCAGCATAGACTCAGGGAGATTCTTATGCCTACCGCAAGTGTGACCAGTTCTCTTCAAAATAATATCCTGCAACTCCTCGGTGTCAGTAACACCGGGCTGGCCCGTTCGACCGCCGCCCTTGCCGCGGGCAACCGGCTGACGCAGGCATCCACCGATATCGCCGCCTTATCCGCTGCGACCGGGCTTCAGACGCAGGTGACAAGCCTGCGCGCCGCCTCGCAGAATATCGGGCAGGCATCCAGTTTTCTACAGGTCGCCGAAGGCGGGCTGCAACAGCAAAGCCAGATTCTCGACCGCCTCAATGCGCTGGCGGTGCAGGCCAATTCCGGGGCGCTGAACGATTCCGCCCGGCGCGGCCTCAATACCGAATTTCAAAACCTCGTGCAGGAGCTTGACCGTATCTCCGGCAATACGAATTTCAACGGGGTAAACCTGCTGGATGGCTCGCTTTCGACCAACAGCGCGGTGACGACCAGCGCGGCACAGGGCGAGCAGGCCAGCGGTTCACTGACCTTCGCGGCCAACATCAACGCCGGGGAGACCATTGAACTCAACGGCGTTACCCTGACCGAAGGCGTGGATTTCAACGCGGCGGGTACGGCGGATCAGACCGTCAGCAACCTTGCGCAGGCACTCAACAGCGATAGCCGGTTCGCCGGATTCAGCTTTGAGGCGCAGGGCGGCACGCTGGCGATTTCCGCCGATGCGGCAGGCAGCGCGGGCAACCAGTTTACCATAGATCAGGGCAGTTCGACGGCAACGTTCTCGGTGAGCGGGGATGCGCTGGGCGGCAACGGCGTTTTCTCGCTTAGCGGCGGGACAGATGAAGGGCTTTCCGCCGGGGATACACAGGCCAGCGGCACGGTCAACGGCTCGCTGCTGACGCAGGGCACGGGCAGCGCCGCTTCGACGCAGTTTAATTTCAATTCCGCCGCTGATATTCAGGCGGGCGACACCATCCAGATTGACGACGGCGAAGGCGGGTTTACCACCTTCACCTATGTCAACGGCACACCGGCCAATGCCAATGAAATCCAGATCGGCTCCTCGCTGGAGGAAACGCTGCAAAATACCGCTCAGACGCTCAATGATTTCTCGGGCGCGGGCGATTTCGGCGTGCGTCAGCTAACGGCCACGGTGGACGGCAACAGCCTCGTGCTGACCGGTAATCAGAACGGCGATGTCAACGATGTCAGTGGCAACGCGATTGATGTGGCGCTCGGCACAACAGGCGGATCAGCGACCAATACCCAGCTTGATAACGGCACGACCGGCGGCGTCAATGTCGATAACGTCACGGCTTCGGGTTTCACCGGCACGATTGAGGGTTTTGAAGCGAATTTCACCGGCGCGGATCAGGCAACGGTTTCGGTCAATGTCGGCGGGGAAACCTTCACCGCCAATATCAGCGATACAACGCCGGGCACGGATACGACCGTTACCTTTACCTCGGAAAATGGCGGTTCGTTCGAGGTCACGCTGGCGGCGGGACAGGGGGTGAGCGTCAACAGCCAGTCGGATACCGACGCGCTGGCGGCGCAGTTCGATACCGCGTTCTCCGGGCTGAATTTCACCCAGTCGCGGGAGATTACCAGTTTCAACGGAACCGGCCAGCTCAACGGCGCGTCACTGGAACTGAATAGCGATAATTTCAGCAACCTCGATGTGGAATCAATCAATGTCTCAAGTGGGCTGGGCGGAACCGGCTCAATTGAAATCAGGATTAACGGCGAAACTTTCCGCACGGAAGCCAATCTCGGCCAGAGTATCGGTGCAGGTGAGCGCGTCACCTTGACCAGCACGAGCGATCCCAGCCGGACGCTGGAGTTTACCAACGGCAATACCGAACTGGATTTTTCCACGAATGCCGATGCGCGGGCGCTGGAGGACGATTTCGAGGAAGCGCTTGGCGTGCCGGGTAATCAGGGCGCGGCCTTCCAGATTGGCGCGAATGCCGAGGAAGCAGTGCGCCTTTCCATAGGAAATACCTCAGCAGATTCGTTGTTTAACGGTCAGGATATCAACATTCTCAGCGCGGAAAACGCTTCGCAGGCTCTAAACGCCGTTCAGTCGGCGATTGACCGGGTGACCGGCGTGCGGGCCGATGTCGGCTCGTTCCAGTCGGCGCTCGATTACGCGGCGGCGCAGGTGGATACGGCTATCCAGAATCAGGAGGCGGCGCGGGCTTCGCTGGCCGATACCGATATTGCGGCGGAGTCAACGCAAAACGCCCAGCTTACCGTCTTGCGACAGGCGCAACTTGCCTCGCTGGCCCAGACCAACCGGCTGCAAAGCAACCTCTTGAGCCTGATTCAGTAAGCATGCCGGACACAGGGGATAAAAGGGGCCGGTTTTCGGCCCCTTTTTTGTGGATTCCACCGTGGTTTTCCGGCAAGTATGCACCTATGTCATCCCATGCCAAAGCCGTGATTCTGCTCTCCGGCGGACTGGATTCCGCCACCTGCCTTGCGATTGCGAGAGCGCAAGAGTTTATGCCCTACGCGCTGAGTTTCGCCTATGGGCAACGCCATGCACGTGAGTTGGAGGCGGCGCGGAAGGTAGCCGCCGCGATGGGTGTCGCGGAGCATAAAATCGCGCAGATTGATTTACGCCTGTTCGGCGGATCGGCTCTCACCGACGATATTGACGTGCCCAAATCCGCCAGCGTTGAGGAGATGGCAAGCGGTATCCCGATCACCTACGTTCCCGCCCGCAACACGATTTTTCTCTCATTCGCGCTGGCATGGGCGGAAGTGCTCGGAGCAAACGACATTTTTATCGGTGTCAACGCGGTGGATTACAGTGGCTATCCCGATTGCCGACCTGAATTCATCCGCGCTTACGAGCGGATGGCGAATCTGGCAACAGCCGGGGCGACTCAGGGAGCGGCACACCTGACGATCCATACTCCGCTGATTGATCTGACAAAAGCGCAGATTATCCGCGAAGGGTTACGCCTTGGAGTGGATTACGGCCTGACCTTTTCCTGCTACGACCCGACGCCCGTAGGCAGCGCATGCGGGGCGTGCGATTCCTGCCTGCTGCGGGCAAAGGGCTTCCGTGAGGCCGGAGCAGAAGATTGCGCTTTATCTTCGGTACGTATATAATATTTTCAGATGTTTAGTCTCGCTATATGATGTGATGGTTTAACGATAAAGGAGGGAAAGACGATATCAGACTGCTTGCCAGCCATACGCCAAAGACTTATACACTCAGGCGTATTATGCTAAAAACCCGCATCATCCCCTGTCTGGACGTGAAAAATGGTCGTACCGTCAAGGGCGTCAACTTCGTTGAGTTGCGCGATGCGGGTGACCCGGTCGAGCAGGCGGCGGTCTATAATGCCGGTGGTGCGGATGAACTCTGCTTCCTCGATATCACCGCCTCGCACGAGCAGCGCGATACGCTGATTGATATGGTACGGGCAGTCGCGGAACGTTGCTCAATCCCGTTTACCGTCGGCGGCGGCGTGCGCACGACGGAGGATATCTGGCGGCTGCTGCGCGCCGGGGCGGATAAGGTGGGTATTAACAGCGCGGCGGTCATGAGGCCCGAGTTTGTGTGCGAGGCATCGGAGAAATTCGGCGCGCAATGTATTGTCGTGGCCATTGATGCGCGGTGTAACCCCGAATCGGGGCAACTCGAGATTTATACGCATGGCGGGCGCAACCCTACCGGCATTAACGCGGTTGCGTGGGCGGCACGGATGGAATCTTACGGCGCGGGAGAAATCCTGCTGACTTCGATGGATCGGGACGGCACTGGGCAGGGATTCGATTTACCGATGCTGCGGGCGGTAACACAGGCCGTGCGCATTCCGGTGATTGCCTCGGGCGGCGTCGGGGAATTGCAGCATTTTGCTGAGGGAGTCAGCGAAGGTCATGCCAGCGCCCTGCTTGCAGCTTCCGTCTTTCATTTCGGTACGTTCACCATCGCCGAAGTTAAACAGCATCTGCATGGTGCAGGTATCCCGGTTCGGCTGTAAGGCGCGGTGCTGCTGTCAGGCTGCTTTATAGAGATGCCCACAAAATAATTGCACGATATTACCCATCCAGCCGTCAATATTTTAATACTGTATTAAAACTATTGGGTGTATAATGTTTAACAAGATCACAGGAATAATATGGTAAAACATACAGTAACCAAAGGATTCAGCCTGCTGGAACTCTCCGTGGTACTGGTAATCATTGCCCTGATGACCAGCGGCGTCATGGTCGGCCAGAATCTGCTCCGGGCGGCGGAGTTGCGCAGCATTACCTCGGATGCCAATAAATACATTCAGGCGATTGACTTGTTTCGTACCAAATACGAGAGCCTCCCCGGCGATATGTACAATGCGATTGACCTCTGGGGGGCCGCCGATGCAACGCCCGCCACCTGCATTACCACCGTCAGTGGTACAAAAGCCACCTGCAACGGCGACGGCAGCGGCATCATCGGTGATGACCTCGTCAGAATCTACGAAGCTTACCGGGCATGGCAGCATCTCTACAACGCCGGAATGATTACACCCAAACTGACGGGCGTTTCGGTGAGCGGATCCATCGTTGGGACAAACGTTCCCTCGCATAGCATTTCCGGCACGGGTTTTACCCTGATGCACCAGAATACCGATCCGCTCAATAGCGCGGCCCAATTCTTTGCTGGCGCGAATTATAATCATATTCTGTTGTATGGAATAAAAGGCGCAGAGTACACTGATTCAACCGTTCTGCCCGTTAAGGAAGCCTGGAGTATTGATGCAAAAATGGATGACGGGCTTCCGGGCAGCGGTAAGCTGGTTACCTATAATAATACATCCAGAACCGGTTGCGCCAGTACCGACGATCCGAATACGGCCATCTATCAGCTCGACATCGCGCCAAATTATTTGGCTCTCCCGGATCAACAGGACTGCAACCTGATTTTCATCACCGGGTTTTAGGCTTGTATCGCACGATTAAGCGTTGTACAACGCCCGTCCATGACGCGATTCATTTTCATTACCGGCGGCGTGGTGTCCTCTCTTGGCAAGGGGCTGGCATCGGCCAGCCTCGGCGCCTTGCTCCAGTCACGGGGCTTTAAGGTACGCCTGCGCAAGCTCGATCCTTATCTCAACGTCGATCCCGGCACGATGAATCCCAACCAGCACGGGGAGGTGTTCGTGACCTCCGACGGGGCGGAGACCGATCTCGATCTCGGCCATTACGAGCGGTTTACCGGGGTGGAGTCGCGCAAAAACGACAACGTCACCACCGGCCAGATTTATTCCACCCTGCTCGCCAAGGAGCGGCGCGGCGATTACCTCGGCGGGACGGTGCAGGTCATCCCGCATGTCACTGACCTTATCAAGCAGTTTATTCTCAAGGATACCGAGGAAGAGGATTTCGTGCTCTGCGAAATCGGCGGGACGGTCGGCGATATCGAGGGCCTGCCCTATTTCGAGGCGATCCGCCAGCTCGGCTATGAGCTGGGGCGCGGCAAGGTGCTGTTCATGCATGTGACGCT
>JAKFYP010000092.1 GCA_021730835.1 Alphaproteobacteria bacterium | reverse complement strand
GACGCCCGATGCGGGTGCGCTTGCCGATTTCCAGAAACAGAATCCCCAGATTGCCGCGTTCCTCAAGCAGCAGATGGAGATTATCGCCAAGGATCGCACTAACGCGGAAGCCCGGGAGAATGTCGGTCTGTTGCTGGCCGCCGCAAAGGATCCGCAACATAAAGCCGCACTGACGGATAAGGAGCTAGATTCCCCCGAGAAAGTCGGCCAGAAGCTAAAAGAATTAAAGAATTCGGGGCTAAAGCCCGATCCGGCCGCCACTCAGATGATTGACGATACGATCAAAGCGGCCGACGCAACGCCGAAGAAAGACGATTCAAAAGACGACATGCCGTTTATGCAGAAGCTGCTTCTTAAAGCGGCGGAGAGCGGCAACGGGCTGGTCTTCATCGGGCTGATGCTGATGGCGGCGCTCAAGCCGGATTTATTCGGCGGATATGATCCAAACAGCACGGATAAGGGTGAGCGGGAAAAGGCGATTGACGCGCTGGTTAAGAAAAACCTGCCCGCCGCCCGCGTCCTGGCGGATTCCCTGCCGGCTGAAGTAGTGCCCGAACTGGCGGCGTGGAAAAATCTGGTTACCCAAAACAGCAGCAGGGAAGTGACCTTCAACGAAGAGATTGCTCTTGAAAAAGACAAGGCCGTAACATTACCGGCGCAAGCGGTGATCCTGACGGTTGACCGGGAAAAAGGCGTGGTCGAGTTGGGCTATGCCGACGGCAGCTTTGGCCGCATCACCGGATTGCAAAACATCCCCGAAGACCTGAAGGTGGGCAACGTTGCGCCAGCCGATGCGCCGCTTGGTGCACAAGGCGAGGATTTCAAATATGCCCGCGGCAGGCTGGACGCGCAGAAAAACATGACGCGCATCAAGTCCGTTCCTGAAGAAGCCGCGCAGCAGCAGCAGCAGCAGCAAGAACAGCAGGAACAGTCGCCAACAGCGCCGCAGAAAGATGGGAAGGTCACGCCTCCCGAAACACCGCAGCAGCAAGGCTCCCTTACGCCCAGGCAAGAGCAGTTGGCCGAACTGGCGGCGAAGGCTAATGTTCCGTTGCACAACACGCCTTATCAAAATGCGCAGGAAGGGGATCTTGGCGGGATCAGCCATACCGCCCAGAATCAGAACCCCCGTTCGCTGGAGGTCGGAGCATAAGCTTCCTAAAGCGCCTGCTCGTATCTGGCCTCGGTGCGGTCTTTCACCTCCGCCGCCAGCACGCCCGGCGCCAGCTCGATTAAGGTCAGGCGACTCTCCCTGAACTCGAATACGCCCAGCTCGGAGATCACCATATCCACCACGCCCGACCCGGTCAGCGGCAGCGAGCATTCATGCACCAGCTTGGCGCTGCCGTCCTTGGCGTTATGATCCATGATGACGATGATTTTTTTCACCCCCGCCACCAGATCCATCGCGCCGCCCATGCCCTTGACCATCTTGCCGGGAACCATCCAGTTGGCGAGATCGGCGGTTTCGGATACCTGCAACGCGCCGAGAATGGCGAGATCAATATGCCCGCCCCGGATCATGGCGAATGACAGGGCGCTGTCGAAATAGGCGCTGTGCGGCAATTCGGAAATGGTTTGCTTTCCGGCGTTGATCAGGTCGGGATCAACCTCGTCGTCATGGGGAAACGGGCCGATGCCGAGCATGCCGTTTTCGCTTTGCAGCGTCACCAGCAATCCGTCTGGAATATGGTTGGCCACCATCGTCGGGATGCCGATCCCGAGATTGACGTAAAACCCGTCTTCGAGTTCCTGCGCGGCGCGGGCCGCCATTTCATCACGTGTCCAGGGCATCGGGAGTCTCCTTGTATAGCTGGTTGGGCCAGTACTGGCTGCGGGCGATGGCCAGCAGGTCAGTCGGGGTTAGCTCGACCATAGGCCGGTGATCGAAAACGAGGTATGCCAGCGGTCGGCTGATCGCCCATGCCGCAAGCGCCGAAACCAGCACGAGAAGGGTGAAGGGCGCGCCGGAAAACAGGTCAATCAGCGCCATCAGCATCGCATACCAGAGGGCAAACAGGCCCAGCGTCCCGAGGAAAGACTCCCAATCCGTCTCCGGCACGAAATGCCGGTTGAATTCGTAGCAGGTCATATCAATCTCAAACCGGTTAGCATAGTTCATGATCAGTGTGTGCGCATCGTCTCCGGTGACGCCGAGATCGGCCTGCAGGCGCGTCCACGGCTCGATTTTCTCCATCGGCGCGGGGATATGCTCCGAGAGCCATGCGGCGATCATCTCGAAGGTCAGCCCGTCGATACCCATCCTCCCGGCTCACGATACCGGCATTTCCCTGACCGTTCGGAATTCGATACGTTTTTCAAAAAGCGTTCCTTTGAAGATGCGCTGCACGAAAATCCCCGGCGTATGAATCGCATCCGCACCCAGTTCTCCCGGCTGTACCAGCTCTTCCACCTCGGCAACCGTGACTTTCCCGGCCATGGCCATCATCGGGTTGAAATTGCGCGCCGTTTTACGGAAAATCAGGTTGCCCAGCGTATCGCCCTTCCAGGCCTTGATAATGGAAAGATCGGCGGTCAGCCCGGTTTCCATCACATAGGTCTGGCCATTGAATTCCCGGGTTTCCTTGTTCTGGGCGACGATCGTGCCTACTCCGGTTTTGGTATAAAATGCCGGAATACCCGCCCCTCCGGCGCGGATACGCTCAGCCAGCGTGCCCTGCGGGTTGAATTCGATCTGTAACTCGCCGGATAAGAATTGCCGCTCGAATTCCTTGTTTTCGCCGACATAGGAGGAAACCATCTTGCGAATCTGGTGGTTATGGAGCAACAGCCCCAACCCGAAATCATCCACGCCGCAATTATTGGAAATCACCGTCAGTTCGTTGATGCCCGAATCCCGCAACACCCCGATGGTATGCTCCGGAATCCCGCACAGGCCGAAGCCTCCGGCCATGATGGTCATGCCGCTAAACAGCAGCCCGTCAAGCGCTGCCACCGCATCGGGATATACTTTGCTCATGGCTTGCTCTCCGGGCAGGAAAAGGATTAAGATGAGTTATTCTAGTCTCCGCTATTCCCACTGGCAAGATGAACCGTTTATATTCCGATATTTTTACCGAAAACGTCGCCGACGCTGTGGTGTTACCGCTTGGCGGCAGTCTGACCCTCGACGCCATGCGGCTGTTCGGCGGATTCGATATGCAGGCAGCGGCGCTCTTTGCGCTGGCCGGGGCCGCCATCGGATATACGCTCAACTGGTTATTCGGATTGTTGCTGGAGCGTGTTCGTCACGCGACGCCGGAGACTTTGCCGGAAGCCCGTTACCGTCTGGCGCAGGGTTACGCAAAACGCTACCTGCCGTTTTTATTGCCATTTTCTTTCCTGCCGTTCGGCGGTTTGCTGTCTCTGCTCGCCGGATTCTTTCATCTGCGCGGGCGGATTGTCCTGCCATTGACGGTAGCCGGGTATGCGGTGCGGCTGGCATTGGCGTAATTATAGTGGGGCTGGCCATCGCCAACCGGTCATTCTAAATGCCAAAATTATTTGGAATGACCATACGCCTGTCACCAGTGCATGACCTGCCGGTGCAGAAAATAGCCGATGACCAGAAGGCCAAGCCCGGCGGCATAACATTGCCAAAAGTGCAGATGCAGGCGTTCAGCCAGCAGGAATGGTATAAAAAACATCAGGGATATAGGTATACCGGCGAAGATGCTGCGGGCAAAGGTAACACTGGCGGCGGAATCCCTGTATTCGCCATAGGAGAATGCCAGCGCCAGCAGCGTAGTTAGCGGCAGGGCGACGATAAACCCGGCCAGTTCCGGTCTTTTTCCGGCGAGCCAGGAAGAAAAAACGATTACTGCGGCTGCCAGACCAAACTTTAACAATATCAGTGCCATGACCTACGTGCCATCTGCGAAATCCTCACGGGTAAACAGGGCATGAAAAGGAATGCCCGCCCGCCGGAAAGCGTCATCCGCACTTTGCAACCGGTCAATGACCGTTAGCACGCAAGCCACTTCCAGCCCGATAGTCCTTGCCGTTTCGACCGCTTTGAGCGCTGAGCCGCCGGATGTGGTGACATCCTCAACGATGGCGATACGGCTGCCGCGAGGTAATTCCTCACCCTCAAACAGCTTGTTCGTACCGCGTCCTTTCGGCTCTTTGCGGATATAAAAACCCTTCAGCGGCTGTCTCGAGCCAAAACTGCGCACACATATCGCTGAGGCGACAGGGCAGGCCCCGAGCACCAGCCCGCCAACCGCCGTTACGTTATATTCCGCCAGTATGGCCAGCATGAGATCGGCGACAAGGGTTGCGCCCTCAGGATCAAGCAGAGTCGGCTTCATATCGAAGAAGAAACTGCTGCCCGTGCCGGAAGCCAGCGCGAAATCACCTCCCGTCAGATAGGATTTCTCCGCGATAATCGAGCGCAGGCAGGCACGGGGGCCAGTATCAGAGACAGGCTGAGGCATTGCGTTTCACTCCCACTCAATCGTGCCCGGCGGCTTGCTGGTGACATCGTAGACCACCCGGTTGATGCCGCGCACCTCGTTGACAATGCGCCCGGAGACATGGCCGAGGAATTCGTGGGAAAACGGATAGAAATCAGCCGTCATGCCATCGGTTGAGGTTACGGCGCGCAGGGCGCAAACATATTCGTAAGTCCGGTTATCGCCCATCACCCCGACCGTCTTTACCGGTAGCAGCACGGCGAAGGCCTGCCAGATGGTATCGTAAAGCTGGGCCTTACGGATTTCCTCAATATAGATATTGTCGGCGCGGCGCAAAATTGCCAGTTTCTCCGGCGTAATCACTCCCGGCACGCGAATTGCCAATCCCGGCCCCGGAAAAGGATGGCGGCCCACCATATGCGCGGGCATGCCAAGCTCCAGCCCCAGCGCCCGCACCTCATCCTTGAATAATTCGCGCACCGGCTCGATTAAGGCCATATTCATGCGCTCGGGCAAACCGCCGACATTGTGGTGCGACTTGATGGTGACGCTTGGCCCGCCGTGAAACGATACCGACTCGATGACATCCGGGTAAAGCGTACCCTGCGCGAGGAAATCCGCTCCGCCGACGGCTTCGGCCTCCCGCTCGAACACCTCAATGAAGGTTTCGCCGATGATCCTGCGCTTGCGTTCGGGATCGCTAACCCCGTGCAGCCGTCCGAGAAACAGCATACCGGCGTCCACATAGGTCAGGGGCATATGGAAATGCCCGGCGAACATTTCACGCACCTGCTGTGCCTCGTCCTGCCGCAGCATGCCGGTATCGACGAAAATACAGATAAGCTGATCGCCAATGGCTTTATGCAGCAATGCGGCGACGACCGAGGAATCCACCCCGCCGCTGACCCCGCAAATGACGCGTTTACCGCCGACTTTTTTGCGGATAGCCTCGATTTCCTCCTCAAGGAAGGAAGCCATGTCCCAGTCACCCGAACATCCGGCAATGCGGTGAGTAAAATTCTTAAGCAGCGCTCCGCCTTCCGGAGTATGCACCACTTCGGGATGAAATTGTACGCCGTAGAAATGGCGAGAAGCGTCGGCGATGACGGCATGCGGCGCGCCGGGAGTGCGGGCGGCTACGCTGAAGCCGTCCGGCAGGGTATCCACCTTGTCGCCGTGGCTCATCCAGACCTGATGGCTCGCGCCGGATTGCCAGACATCGGCAAAGAGCGGGCAGTCGGCCACCACCTCCACCATCGCTCGCCCGAATTCACGGTGATCCGACGAGGCCACACTGCCGCCCAGCATCTGGCACATAAGCTGCTGGCCGTAACAAATGCCCAGCACCGGGATGCCGAGCGCGAATATTCCTTCCGGCACGGTGGGTGAGAAATCCTGATGCACCGAGGCCGGGCCACCGGAGAGAATCAGCGCTTTAGGGTGATGGCCGCGAATTGTCTCCATGTCGGCGCTGCACGGGATAATCTCGCAATAAACGCCGTTTTCGCGCACACGCCGGGCAATCAGCTGCGTGAACTGCGAGCCAAGGTCGATAATCAGGATGTGATCGTGCATAAGCCCCGGTGAATCTGTATGGGGCATTACTACACCAGCTTTATCCCCCGAATCAAATGCGGAGTGCGGTCAGCCGGGCCAAACGGCAATGTTTTAAAAAAAGCATTTACCCATCAGTATATTATGATTTTGCCAATGATAAATATATCACGCATCCGCGGCAAAAGGGGATTTTTAAAAGGAGCGCTACATGATTCCGCCTTGACGGCAAAAGGGTTTTCTCTATAAACTCCGCAAACGTTAATGCAGAATGGACAGGATACGTAACCGGGCAAAAGGACTTAACAGTTTCTTTACCGCGGGCCTTCCCCTCCAGTTAACATGATACGTTTGGTTCATTCATCTGGGCGATAATTTATTATGCGGTTTGTCGGAGTCATCATTGCCTTTGTGCTTGCCCTGGTTGTAGGCATCGTTGTTTTCAATGTGCTCGGGGGTTCCGATCCGGCCCCCGGTAATGGCCCGATCGTGCAGACGAGTGGCGCGTCCGATGTGGAGACCGTGGATGTTCTGGTTGCCGAGCGCCCGATCCCGTTGGGGGAAGTCATTGCTTCCGATATGCTGAATCCGCAACCCTGGCCGAAACACCTTGTCGTCGATGGTTTCATTACTGCCGGTGCAGGCAGCAAAGAAGTGATCGGTATGGTCGCACGCGGCTCTTTCCAGCAGAATGAGCCGATCCTGAAGTCTAAGCTGGCCAATCCCAGCGACCCGGGGTTCCTTGCTGCCGCACTGCCCCCGGGCAAGCGTGTCGCCACCATTGCGTCCGATGGTATTGCCGCCGTGGCAGGGTTCATTTTCCCGGGCGACAGGGTGGACGTGTTGGTAACTCACCCCATTCCCAAGGCGGATGTGGAGGAGGACGATCAGGAAAAAGATGAGGTTGTCACGGAGACTCTTCTGACCAACGTCAAGGTGTTGGCGGTAGATCAGCGCGCTCAGGGCGAGACAACGGAAGACGGAAAAAAGAAAGAACTTCCGTCCAGCATCAGCCTTGAAGTGTCGCTGGATGAAGCGCAAAAGCTGCGACTGGCGCAGGAAACCGGCTATCTCTCTCTGGCGCTGCGCTCGCTTGAAGATAAAGATCAAACAGAAGAAGCCAGAATCACCTACGTGAAAGACCTCTCACGAAGTGACGCGTATGCAAATCAGGGCAATCAGGCTAGGAAAAGCGTGCTTGTCATTCGTGGCGTTGAAGCGGCTGAAACATCCGTCACTCCCGGTGCAGATGAAAATCTGCAGGAGGCGGTTCAGGAAGAAATAGCAGAGTAACCTTATGAAGTATGATGATCGTATTATGATGTCTTCCCTCAAAACACTGTGTATCAGCGCCATGCTGGCTGTCACGGCATTCGGAATTCCTGTTGGGACGCGGGCGCTGGAGGTGGTAATTCCGGTCAGCCGGTCCGAGTTGGTGGAAGTGCCTGTCGCGATGGGCGAAGTTATTGTTGCTGATCCCGATGTTGCTGACGTATATGCCCATGGAAAAAACAACGTTTCCATCATCGGTAAGTCACTGGGTCAGACATCCGTACGGATTTTCGATGAATCCAGCAAGATGATTCGCCGGATTGACGTAACGGTCGGCTACGATCTGCCCGCTATTCGCAAGGCGATGAAAGATTTTCTGCCTTATGAGGCTATCGGTGTCGAAATGATTAATACCAATCTTGTGCTGACGGGTCAGATCAGCAGTTTGGCCGCCGCCGATACAGCGGTCAAAATCGCCAATGAGTTTATTGAGCCGCCTTTTGGCAAAACGGCATCGGATAATGCGAAATACAATACCAATACCCGTGACACCAGCCCGCCGCTAAGTGAGGAAAAACATGTCAGCAAAGTGCTGAACCTGATGACGATCGCCTCCGGCCAGCAGGTCATGCTGCGGGTGCGGGTCGGTGAAATGCGCCGAACCGCACTGAAAAAACTGGGTGTCAACCTTCAGGCAATCAGTGCGGGCACGGATTCGGCCATCGCCGCCGGTACCGGCGGAGGAATTGATGCGTTTGTCGCAGGAAGCGGTTTAGGCTTTGGCCAGTTCACGATCGACGGACGCGGTACGGAATCCGGTAGCCGGGGTTTTCTTTCTGGCAGGCTGCTAAATTCCAGCGGCAACGGAGTTTCCGCTTTGTTGGAAGCGCTGGAGCGTGACGGTTTGTTTAAAGTACTGGCGGAGCCGAATCTGGTTGCCATGTCCGGTGAAGAAGCGAAGTTTCTGGCGGGTGGGGAGTTCCCCATTCCGGTATCGGTGAATGAAGATCGCATCACGATTGAATTCAAGCCGTTTGGGGTTTCCGTGCGCTTTAAGCCTACGGTCATCACGGAAAACCGCATTCGCATTGACGTTGAGCCGGAGGTTTCTGAAATATCGGAGGAAAACGCAATTATTTTGACCAGCATTCAGATCCCTGCTCTGACAACGCGTCGGGCAAAGACCACGCTGGAGATGGCGCCGGGCGAAAGTTTCATGATTGCCGGGCTGATTCAGGACGAAATGCGCTCTACCATTAGCCAGTTGCCGGGTCTGGGAGAAATCCCCATCCTGAGTGCGCTGTTCCGCAGCACGGAATATCAGCGTGAGGAAACGGAGCTGGTGCTGGCGGTAACGCCGTATCTGGTTGATCCGCTGGTCTCCGCCGATGTGAAACTGCCGACGGATGAGTATCAGCCGGCCAGCGTGATGGAAAGCTTCTTCTACGGCGCTCTTGGCTCCACTTCTGCGGAAACCGAGCGCCTTTCGCAAACCCCGAGCCTTGAAGGCCCAATTGGATTTATAGTGGACTGAATATGAAAAAGACGACTCTGCTTTGCGCTTCTTTGATTTTACTTGCCGGGTGCAGTGATGTTCCCCGCGCTGCGTTTTTCAATCGCGGTACGCCGGAATCGTTGCTGGATGTTTCCTCGGAAATCGTTACAGTCCAACTGGATGGTGACCAGTCGGTAGACGAGATAATGGAGTGGCTGGAGCAGGATCAGCCAACCCGCGCTGAGCTGCTTTGCTATGAGGATGACCCGCTGTGTCTGGCTGCTGAGGAAGTATTTGGTTTGTATGGAGTAGAATACGATTATGTTTCGTCGGATGAGAATTCCGTCCACCTGATTTATGAGCGCGTGCTGGCGCATGATTGCGAGAACCGTTATGTGGATAACCATATCAATCCCTACAATATGTCTCACCCGGCTTTCGGTTGCTCGATTGCTTCGAATATGGTGCAGATGGTAACGGATAAACAACAATTTACCAGCCCGGGTCTGCTCGACTACCCTGATGCGAATAAGCTGGTAAATCAATATAATTTTGGTTACATTAATGCGCCTGCGGATTCCGGCGCTGCGGATTCATCGGAGGTTGAGGGAATTTCCCTTAACTAGAGCGTTTTTGCTTTAGTTGTGCGCCAAGCGTGCGAGTTGAAGTGTAGATAAGCGGCGTGAGACGCGCAACAACAACGCGCACGACTAAATGAAAAATGCTCTGGCTGGTTACTGTATCCTGAGCAAGGAGAGGTAATCATTTTTCGGTGTCTTCGTTCCAAAACATTGTTCGGGCGGGTCTGTAGGGATTTTAATCCTCCTTACAGAGGTTCATTTTCGGAAAATCTTGGTGGGAGTGAGTCCGTACCAAACCGAACTCACCGCATCACTCGTGATGTCTGAGCGCAGGGTGATTTAACGTAATTCAAAAAACCTCAACCATATGATTACTTTAGATTCTTGTTTCACTTCGATTTCGAAAATTCAAGGAATGACGAAGCGGTGAGTCACGCGGAATATTAGCGCACCGTTTTGAATCTTTCGGTTCTGTTTTTTATCTGACAAAAGTAGCATGGATCAGCAAACACCGATATTAGCCGTCACGCAGGATGCCGCAAGCGGTGAATTTTATCACCAGATTGCCGCCGCCCTTGGTTATACACATGCCAATCTTGTCATCGGAACCCCTCTTGACGCGGCGTTGCAATTGTCGCAGGCCGCTTATTCACCGCGTTATTTGATTATTGATGTGGGTGACCGGCGGCATGACGTGCTCAGCGAGTTGGATCGGCTGGCAGAGTATTGCGACATTTCCTCGCGGGTGGTGGTGCTGGGCAACACCAATGATATCGCCTTTTATCGGACGTTGATCGACAAGGGCGTGCTGGAATACCTTACTCACCCGGCTGATATAGGCCAGATAAGAGCCGTGCTGGTGAAAACCGACGCATCGGCTACTACGCAGGAAGGGGTGATTATTTCTTTCATCGGCGCATCGGCCGGGGACGGTTCCAGTACGCTGGCGCTTAATGCCGCTTATGCGTTGGCCAGAGATAGCGGGAAACCGACTATTCTGGTCGATCTGGACTACCAGTTTGGCATCGTTGCAAAAAATCTCGATGTTGCAACATCTTATGGGATAAAAGAGATATTTGATCATCCCGACCGGGGAATTGACGCGACGCTGGTTGAGAAAATGGCGGCCAGTTATAAGGGAGTGCTTGACGTGATCGTTGCTCCGAACCCGCTGCATATGCTGCCCTCGCCGCCACCGGAGATGATCCGTGACCTGATGCACGCCCTTCAGGGGAAGTATACCTACATCGTC
This sequence comes from Alphaproteobacteria bacterium, assembly GCA_021730835.1. Taxonomy (GTDB): domain Bacteria; phylum Pseudomonadota; class Alphaproteobacteria; order Rickettsiales; family UBA998; genus JAKFYP01. Next base: position 8,195 of record JAKFYP010000092.1, on the reverse strand, counting down.
CTTGATCTGCCGCATATCTGGACCAGTTGGGTATCTACAGCGCTCAGCGGCTCCAATCATATCGTGCTGGTAGCGCAGCTCTGGCTTAAATCCGTTACCCATGCTTCCCGGATGCTTGGAACCTGGAAGCAACTTGGCATTCGCCCGCAAAGCGTGTCGGTGGTCATCAACCGAAGCGGCTCAAAATTCAAGGAGGCGGTTAATCCTAAGGATTTTGAGCGCGTCACCGGGCACAAAATTGATTTTTATATCACAAATGACATAAAAACGGCTGTAAAGGCAGAAAATGAGGGGCATACCATTATGGAGTTGACTTCGTCCTCGCTGGCCAACCAGATTCAGCAACTGACTGACAGCCTCAAGCAGCATCTGGGCGATAAAAAGGCCGGGCCTGTCTTTAACAGCGCCTCTTCCGTACAGATACCGGAACAGCAGCTTCGCCGCCTGAAATAAATGCGGTTCCCATCTCATTGCGATGACCGATACAGGTGAGCGCCTATCTCTGTTAATGAAAAATTATCCGGCATTTGTTAAAACAGAAGCAATATGTTTGGCAAGAAACAACATTTTGGTCAGGGTTCGATGCCGCTATCTCAGGAGGATACGGCACGGTCAACCGCATCCGGCGGCCAGGGAGGCGAAAACCTGCCGGCGACGCTGCCCGCCTCACATACCCATCATTCCATCGTGGAGCATGGCAGAAACGCGCAAGTGTCGCAGCAGGCCGAAATGCAGAGCGCCATCCATGAAATGGCCGGGCGATCCAGACAGGAAGAAATTCTTGATTATGTCGATCATAAGCTGGAGACACCTGCTTACCGGGAAGCAAAATCGCAGGTGCTAGAAAAACTTGTTTCCTCTCTTGATTTCAATGCGTTGCAAAAAATGTCGGTAGAGCGTTGCCGCTCTCGTGTACGAGAATCCGTTGGTGGCGTGCTGGCGGAAATATCGGTTCCTCTGACGCTGGCGCAGATTGAATTACTCAAAGAGCAGTCGCTGGATGAATTGCTTGGTCTCGGCCCGATAGAGCCTCTGCTGGCCGATGCGGATATAGCGGATATCATGATCAATACCCATGAACAGGTGTTTGTCGAAAAGAGCGGGAAAATCTATCTTACCGACATTTCCTTCCTCAGTGAGCGCCATTTACGCGGTATTATTCAGCGGATTGTCTCCCGCGTGGGACGGCGTATTGATGAAAGCAGTCCGATGGTCGATGCCCGTCTTGCCGATGGCTCGCGCTTTAACGCCATTATCCCGCCGCTGGCGCTTGATGGCAGTCTGGTTTCCATCCGTAAGTTCAAAAAGAATAAAATGTCGCTCAGGGAATATGTCGAGCATGATTCCATGACGCCCCAGATGGCCCGTTTTCTGGAAATATGCGCCGCCATACGCCTGAATATCGTGATTTCCGGTGGTACGGGCAGTGGGAAGACAACGCTGCTAAACGCCCTGTCCGGCCATATCGACCCCGGCGAGCGCATCATCACTATTGAGGATGCCGCGGAGTTGCAATTGCATCAGCCCCATGTCCTGCGGCTGGAGACCAGACCCGCCTCAACCGAGGGCACGGGTGAGGTAACCCAGCGTCAACTCGTGAAAAACGCCTTGCGTATGAGGCCGGATCGTATCATTCTTGGTGAAATGCGCGGGGATGAGGTCATCGACGTGCTTTCAGCCATGAATACCGGCCATGACGGCTCCATGGTGACCATTCACTCCAACTCGCCGCGGGACTGCCTGTCGCGTATCGAGAATCTGGTCAGCATGTCCGGGGTTGCCGTTCCGTCGGCTTCCCTGCGTTACCAGATCGCCAGTGCGGTACAACTCGTGGCGCAGCTATCCCGCATGCGCGACGGGAGGCGGCGTATTACGCATATCGAGGAAATTGTCGGTATGGAAGGAGAAACCATCTGCACGCAAACCTTATTTCGCTATCAGGCCAGCGGAATGGATGCGGCAGGCAGGTTAATTGGCGAATTTTCCTCGACAGGAATCCGTCCGCGTATTATCTCACGGGCGGAGTATTATGGTCTGGATCGGGAAATGGCCGAATGTATGGGCATACCGGGACGGTAAAGGGATCAATATGGTACACATGCTACAACCAATTCTGGCCGGTCTGGCGGTCTTCATTATCGCCAATCTCTGCTTTAACCTTTTGTTTCCAAAAGCACGGGGCGGTAAGGATCATACGCGCAATGCGCTGCGGCAGATCATGGAGGAAACCCAGAATCTGGATCGTCAGCAGGAAGAACATCGTGAGATCGTCAAACTCAGTATTGATGACTCACGTGCCCTGCAGGCTGTCGCCGCTATGCCGGGCGGGCTCGATCTGGCCTCCCTGATTCTGAAAGCAGGGTACGGGCAGAGTGCCGCTAAGGTCGTTATGGTGATGGCTGGCTTGTTGATTGCCTTGCCCATAGGAGCAAGCATGATCCATTTCGGGCAACTGCAACCCGTTGCCTATATTGCTGCTATCGCCTTCGCGGTGCTGATTCCCATCAAATATTTAAAAGGCCGGATTCGCAAACGCAACGACAAATTCATCAATATGTTTCCCGATGTGCTCGATATGATCGTGCGCAGCGTGCGTTCGGGCTTCCCGCTGAATACGGCCATTAAGATGGTCGCTGATAATATGGATCCCCCCGTCAGCACCGAATTCAGGCAGGTTGCCGATGAAATTGCGCTGGGCCGTTCCCTTGATGAAGCGTTAAGCCGTCTGGCCCAACGTATTGACGAACCCGATATTCATTTCTTCGTGGTCGTCCTGAATGTCCAGAATGAAACCGGCGGTAATCTGGCGGAGATTATCTCCAACCTTTCGGGAATTATCCGCAAGCGCAAGCATCTTCGGATGAAAATCCGCTCCATGACCTCCGAAGGAAGAGCGACCGGCTGGGTGCTGGGGGCGTTGCCCATCGTTGAATTCCTTATTCTTTCGATTATGGCGCCGGAGCATCTGGAACCCCTGTTTAACACGCAGGCCGGTTTTATCATTCTGGCGATTGCAACCGGACTGATCCTGCTGGCCTTCTGGATCGTGCGCCAGATGATTGATATTGATATTTGACGAGGGACAGGTTCATGGAATTTCTCGATACCAGATATATGTTCGCGGCGCTGGCCGCTATTGTCGTTTTCACGATTTACATGGCCGTGATCTCGGTGGCCGGACGGAAGGAAAAACGCATCCAGCTCGAAGCACGCACCGGTTACGCGGAAGGTGGCGAAGGATTCTCGTCTGTGCCAAATGAGGAACTTATCGGCATCGAACGGGAAAAAAGCGCGCTGGCCGGCTTCTGTGAGTCATTTCTTAAAATCATCGGGGTTCATGTCGATGAAGCGATTGCCGAGATGCGGCCCGTGATCGAGCATGCGGGCATCGCTTCCATTGACGCGCCTTATTATATCCTGTTCATGAGGCGTATCGGGGGCTACCTGCTGGCCTTTTTCGGCGCGCTTTTCATGCTTCAGCCCGCCGAAGGCACTGATGCCCTGCTGAACTATATACTTGGCGGTATACTGGTTATTGCCGGGTTGTTCGGCACGAAGCTGTACCTGAAAAACCGTATTCAGAAGCGGGCGGAAATCCTCCAGCGCTCTTTCCCGGATACGCTCGATCTGATGGTGGTTTGCGTGGAATCCGGGCTGGCGCTCGATGCCGCGTTGAGCCGCGTTTGCCGTGAGTTGGGGCGTGCCCATCCGGAAATCACCAAAGAGCTGAACCGTACCCGGCTGGAACTGGCGCTGCTTAATGATCGCTCGCAGGCATTGATGAATCTGGCGGAGCGCACGAATCTCATTGCATTCCGCTCGCTGGTGGCGGCGCTGATCCAGACTGAGAAATTCGGCACCAGCCTGACCGATACCCTGCGCGTGCTCTCCGAAGATTATCGCCTGACGCGGCTTGCCATTGCCGAGAACAAGGCGGGGCGTTTGCCGGTGCTGATGACCATTCCGCTTATTCTGCTGCTGATGCCCGCCTTCCTGCTCATCGTGCTGGGGCCACCCTTCATCCGCGTAAGCGAGCAGGGCGGTCTGTTTGGCCGTAATTAACGATCCGGATTTAGCAAGTGAATTTGAAATGGCTCTTGGCCCTCGAGCAGCAATCGGGAGACCAGCACGAATAAAACAAAATGCACAAAATAGATATAGAGTGAATTACGCCCCATCGCGTTGACCGGCACGGCAAGGGCTTTGGGAATATTATCGAGGAATACCAGCCGGAACCGGCTGAGCCGATGGACAACGAGGGCGGTCACCAGCGTCATGAAGACGAACTGCGCCGGAGTGAACTTAAAATCAAACGAAAAAACCTGCACGGCGATAAAAATGAGAAAACTGATCCAGATAAAAGGCACGGCCTCTTTTTTCTCATGACGCACCAAATAGCCGCTCATGGCAAACAAAATAGCCTGTAGGCCGTATTCAAATAAAAACAGGCTGGGGAAGAGAAAAACAGCCCCCAGCGACAGGAAAATCACATAATCTCCCCAGTCCCGGCTTTTTTGATAATAGGACGCAATGAACAGGCGGCATATGATGATTGAAAACAGTGCGTTAACAGGGGTCAGCGGCTCGCTTGCATAAAAATCGGCCAGTAACATCAAAAAAGCCAGTATAATAATCTCATACCCCAGCCCTTTTCCCGGTCTGGCGTACCCGGCCAGAAAAAACCAGATGGGAAAGCCGGTACGCCCAACTGCCCGCCACCACAAATCCTCCGGGAAAAAAAACGTCCCGACATGGTCGACAATCATAATGGTAATAGCCAGCGCTTTAATGACATCGTGAGTGCTGGCATGCGGGCCGTATTTCAGATAATTTTCCCGCCAGTTTAGCAGCAGCATATAACGTTTCCATATGAGGGTAAAGGACTCTATCCAGCCAGAAAGACCATAATTAGGAAATCATACTACGGCACGCCGCTGTGATGCACGCCCAAATTATTCCGGGTCAGGTATGCTGGGCCTGAAGACCCTGCTGGCGCAGTCTCTCGAGTTCCGCCCGGCGCTGCAATACCTGACTGGCGGCGGAAGCGCCAGCCGCCGGAGCAGGCCTGCCGCTGCGGTCTATCCAGTTAGTGCCGGTCACTCCCAGCACCACCCCGCCTGCGGTGGCCGCAATCGGAACGGCATTGTCTTTAACGAAGGAAATGGCCTGATTGCCGGTGGGAGCCAGAATGTTATTCCAATAGGTCTTGAAATCGGTTGTGGCGACTGCTTTCGGGTCAATATTCAATTTTTTGAGTGCCTCGCTGACATTAGGGAGCGCATCGGCGACCCCGGCGTAAAAAGACGAAAGCTTACCCGCGCCCGTGGTGAGCGTTTCTCCGGCCCCTGCCCAGTTATGCTCTGACAGGAACTCACCGACATTTTGCATAACCAGCGGCGCGCATACCGCCGCCACGGCCAGCCCGCCAATATAGGCGCACCCCTTGAGGATGCCTCCGAATGTAATGCCGCCGCTATCTTGTTCTTCTGCCATGATCCGTTCATGCTTTCATGGTATGATATGATTCTATTTTACTGGGGGATTATGACAGTTTCATGACATTCACGTCATGTTTTTGTGACGTTTTGCCTGTAAAATAGCCATATCCGCCATAGGCGAACATAAAAAATTTCGCCGCAGCGCACAAAAAACTTGAAAAAAGGATAATAATTGGTTAATGGCAGGCAACGCTTAACCACGGGGTCTTTCCCCTTATAGTGTTTTCTAATTAGATTGATAGGCGAAGCCCGAGCCGATGTGTAGCAATATCTTTCGTGAGGCGAAGGGCGACAAAGTAGCAATCTAATTAGAAAACACTATATCATCCTGAAGGAGTATCCTATATGAGCCATTCTTCCACTGCCAGCCTGCCGCAAAACGCCGGTGGGGCGATTGATCCGACCATTTTGCGCGCTTACGATATTCGCGGAATCGTCGGCGAAAGCCTGACGGTCGAGACTGCCTACCTGCTGGGGCGGGCCTTCGCCACGCTGATTTCCCGTTTGCAGGGTAAAGAGAACCCGGTGATCGTCACGGCGCGGGACGGGCGGCTCAGCTCACCGGAGTTGAGCAAGGCGCTGGGTGAGGGTATGGCGGCTTCGGGCGCAACGGTGCGCGACGCCGGGCTTGGGCCGACACCGATGCTCTATTACGCGGCGCATCTCTTCGGTGCGGATGCCGGGATCATGGTCACCGGCTCGCATAACCCTCCGACCCATAACGGTTTTAAGATGACATTGGGCACGAAGCCTTTCTATGGTGAGAATATCCTTGAGCTGGGCCGGATCATTGAGGCGGGCGCGTTTAAGGACGGCACGGGCAGCACCGAATCCTCCCCCGCGTTTGACGCTTATGTGGAGCGTCTGCTGGCCGGATATAAAACCGAGGGGGCCAAAGAACTGAAAGTCGTCTGGGACGCGGGCAACGGCGCGGCCGGGGAGGTCATGGCGGCGCTGGCGGAGAGGCTGCCGGGCAGGCATTTCCTGCTATATGAGAAAATTGACGGGAACTTCCCGCATCATCACCCGGATCCGACCGTACCGGAAAACCTCGAAGACCTGATTGCCAGAGTCAAAAGCGAAGGGGCCGATCTCGGCGTTGCCTTCGACGGCGACGGCGACCGGCTTGGGGCAGTGGACGCGAAAGGCCGCATTATCTGGGGCGATCAACTCATGATGTTCTTCGGGCGCGAGATTCTCTCCCGCAAGCCCGGCGCGACGATCATCGCCGATGTCAAGGCCAGTCAGTTGCTGTTCGATGACATTGCGAAGCATGGGGGCAAGCCGATTATGTGGAAAACCGGGCATTCACTGGTTAAAGCCAAGATGGCCGAAGAAAACGCCGAAATCGCCGGGGAGATGAGCGGGCATATTTTCTTTAAAGACGGGTATTATGGTTTCGATGACGGCCTATATTCCGCCGTGCGCCTGCTCGATTTGCTGGCCCATGCGGATCAGGGCTTATCGGACATGCGCGACGGCATTCCCGAAGTGCTCAACACGCCGGAAATTCGCATTGACGTTGAGGAATCGCGTAAATTCGCCGTTGTCGAGGAAATTCGTGCTCGCCTGAAAAACTCGCCTTACGAGGTCAACGAGGTGGACGGCGTGCGGGTGAAGGTGAAATCCGGCTGGTGGCTTGCCCGCGCCTCGAATACGCAGGCGGCGCTGATCGTGCGTTGCGAGGCGGCGACGCAGGAAGAGCTTGATGCGCTGAAGGAGATGGTGCGCGAACAGCTACAGGCCAGCGAGATCACCGGCAAAGCGCTGACGCCGCTTAGCTAGCCTAAGAACAAGGGGTTGGAAATATAGTCATTCCACTCTATAATTTCCTGTAAAATCGGAATGACTATGGCTTGCAACGCAAGACAATAAGTATCTCGTTTCCAACATTCCCTTTCCGGTCACCCGATCCACCCCTCAAACGCGGTGGTAGCCCGCGAGGTATAGGCATGAGGGCGGTCGGGTTTTTTCATGCGACCCTCAAGCGGGGGAAACAGCCCGAAATTGACGTTCATCGGCTGAAAATGCGTTGTTTCCGCCCCACCGGTGATATGGATCAGCAACGCCCCGTGCGCGGTTTCCTGCGGCGGCGGCAGACAGGCTTCCCGCCGCAACTCTCCGGCGGCAAAACGCCCGGCCAGCAATCCCATCGCCGCGCTCTCGACGTATCCCTCCACCCCGGTGATCTGTCCGGCGAAACGGATATGCGGGGCGGATTTCAGCCGTAACTGCCTGTCGAGCAGGGCCGGGCTGTTAATGAACGTATTGCGGTGAATACCGCCAAGGCGCACGAATTCGGCTTCCTCCAGACCGGGAATCAGGCGGAATACCCGCTGTTGCTCACCGTATGTGAGCTTGGTCTGAAACCCAACCATATTATAGAGCGTGCCCAGCGCGTTATCCTGCCGCAACTGGACAACGGCGTAAGGTTTCTCCGGGCAATGCGGGTTAGTCAGGCCGACCGGCTTCATCGGCCCGAAAGCCAGCGTTTTCCTGCCGCGCTCCGCCATCACCTCAACCGGCAGGCAACCCTCGAAATAGGGTGTATTTTTCTCCCACTCCTTAAACTCCGTCTTTTCGCCCGCCAGCAAAGCATCCACAAACGCTTCATATTGTTCACGGTTTAAGGGGCAGTTGAGATAATCCCGGCCTTCGCCCTTATCGTAGCGCGACTGAAACCACGCGATGTCCATA